>NZ_JAPZSR010000376.1:0-12594 GCF_027531875.1 Microcystis sp. LE19-84.1B
TGTTCGGGTGTGGGGTAAAATCGAAACGAATAGGCTTTTTCCATACCTCACATTTTAGCATATATTTCGTAAACGATGCTCATATTTAACAGTAAAGCCGTCGTAGAACGACGGGGTTTCAGACCCAAATTTTCGATGAACTATCTTTTCATTCCGAGACTAAATCTAGTCAGTTTTCCTAATTTCCCTGATTTTTCATGAAACTCCGGCGAATTCTCTTAATATTTTTTTTTAGTGCCTGTGTACTGGCAAGCGGCTGGCATCTATCCCTCAAGGCGATCGCAGAGGAAAGAACCACGGCAGCGACTAAGATAACTTGGACGGCAGCCAACTCCGATCCAAGGATTTTAGGCTGGATGCAGGGTTCGCCGCCCCCCCCCGATAAAATTATCCGTTTTGCTAACGGTAGTTATTTTCAATTTCCCCAAATGCGCTGGAGTGTTTGCCATTTTCAACAGCTTATGCCCACTAAAGCCGTTAGTCGGGGATTATCTCTAGCTGTTCCTTTGGTGAAAAAAGAATTATCAGATATTGACAACGTGACTTTTCTGCCCTGGGGGGCCAAGGACACGATGACTTGGCAACAATCCCTAGAAGCTAACTTTACCGATGGGATCCTGGTGATGCACCATGGTCAAATGGTTTATGAAAAGTTTTTCGGCTGTTTGAACCAGGTGGAACGTCATGGGGCCATGTCCCTAACTAAATCCTTTGTGGGATTATTGGGAGAAATGTTAGTGGCCGAAAATAAATTAGAGGAAAATAAACTGGTTAGGGATTATATTCCCGAACTGACGAAAAGCGGCTTTGGCGATGCCACGGTGCGTCAAGTTCTCAATATGACCACGGCCCTAGATTATAGTGAAGATTATGCCGATCCCAAGGCGGGGGTCTGGCAACACGCGGCCGCCGGGAATCCTTTACCGAAACCAGAAGGTTATACGGGCCCTAGCACTTATTTTCAATTCCTGCAAACTGTCCAAAAAAAAGGAGAACACGGTCAGAGTTTTGGCTATAAAACTATTAATACTGATGTTCTTGGTTGGTTAATTGCTAGAGTCACGGGGCAACCACTGACGGAAGTTCTCTCGGAAAAAATTTGGAGTCAAATCGGTGCCGATATTGATGCTTACTTTACCGTAGATTCGATCGGGACTCCCTTCGCCGGTGGCGGCTTAAATGCGGGTTTAAGAGACCTGGCGCGCTTCGGCCAAATGATCCTCGACGAGGGCAAGGTTGGCGATCGCCAAGTAGTGCCGCCAGAAGTCATCCGCAAGATTGGCAAGGGGGGAGATCCACGGGTATTTGCGAGAGCGTCATACTCGGCCTTAAAGGGATGGAGTTATCGCAGTATGTGGTGGATTACTCACAACGAGAATGGTGCTTTTATGGCGCGGGGAGTTCACGGTCAATCCCTCTACATCGATCCCCGTGCAGATATGGTAATCGCTCGTTTTGCTTCCTATCCCGTAGCAGCTAATGCGGCCAACGACCCTACCACTCTACCAGCTTACCAAGCTGTGGCAGATTATCTGATCAAGCTCGATCGGCCCTAGGGTAAGCTAAGACGCATTTTGATTCGCTAGTAGTGGTGAGCCGTCTTGTTTATCCAGTCAGGATTGTGTAAATCCTGACAACTGATTCTTTCTGGGTGACTCTCCTGACAATTATCTTTTTTTGGTCGGTGCAATGCTTACTTGCAATCGTCTTGATCGAGTAAAATCGACTAATTTAATCTATTAACAAGGATGCAAGCAAATTTATTAGAAGTGCGGGGGGCAACCCGTCGATTTGGGGGATTAGTCGCTGTCGATGGGGTTTCCTTTCAGGTACAAAAAAACGAGATTTTTGGCTTAATTGGACCCAATGGGGCGGGAAAAACAACTTTATTTAATCTGATCACTGGTTTAATTCCCCTATCCAGTGGTGATTTAATTTATCAAGGCTGCAGTCTGGCTAATTATCGTCCTCACCAGATTGCTCAGGCGGGAATTGCCCGTACTTTCCAGAATTTGCGCTTATTTGGTGAATTATCGGCTTTAGAAAATGTAGCGATCGCTGGACATATTCACAATAGCTCCAATCTTTGGACGGGAATTTTGGGTTTACCAGTTTCGAGAAGGGAGGAGGAAAAAACCTACAAAAGAGCGGCGGAATTATTAGATTTAGTCGGACTAACCGACCAAAGCAATCGAAAAGCCCGTAATTTAGCATATGGTGATCAAAGACGCTTGGAAATTGCCCGCGCTTTAGCTTTGCAACCCCAGTTATTACTCCTCGATGAACCGGCAGCCGGGATGAATCCCAGCGAAAAGGGGTCATTAAGTCAGCTAATTCGACAAATTCGCGATAATTTAGCTCTAACCGTCCTGTTAATCGAACATCATGTGCCTTTAGTGATGGGATTATGCGATCGCATTGCCGTGTTAGATTTCGGTAAGTTAATCGCTTTGGGAGATCCAGCTACAGTCAGGGAGAATCCTGCGGTGATTGAAGCTTATTTAGGGGATGAATAGGGATTTTAGGCTCTCTTGGGTTTGGTGGGTAAAATGTATTCTAAGATACATTCCTCCTAGCGGGGGGGGGTGGAACGAACCACAAAGACACAAAGGACACAAAGATTGAGCGATCATATAGTAAGTTAAACTTATCACACAGAACCTAGAAGAGCCAAAAATCGTAACGCTTCGTTAACCGCATCAGCAGTAGGAAACATTTCTGCAAATCATCTTCCATTTCTGACTTATCCCTGTTCATAACCTTCTCGTTTGGTTCGTGTCACTTCTATTGCAATAAAGTTCCTCTAATAAAACTACTCTATTCACCAAGTTACTCCCTTTAATTCAGCCGGAAATAAAGGACGCTCCGATAAACGATCTTGATCGAGTGCTTCGATTAAATATTCACCTGTTTCTTTTTGTTCCTGTTCATCTTCTTCATCAATCCAAGATTGAAGTAAATTAACCAGTTTAGTCTGTTTTTATTGTTCTAAAATAGCATCTTTAAGTAGCTTGAGGACATAAGCTTCTAAAGAAAGACCTTTCTCCCTCGCTTTTTGGCTGAGATATTGTTCGATTTCCGATGTTAAATTAAGAGTTAGTGGCATGGGCTTGACTTGAATCAATTTATCGTGTCTTTAACTATTATAACCCAAAAAAGCGATCGCCGTCTATCAAGAGAGCGCAATTGCAGCAATTCCAAATTTAAGGTTTCATGACATAAAAATCCTTATGACAAGAGGGTTGTACAATTCTTAACATTTGGATTGATCTCTGAAATGGCGCAAAATCGTTCCGAATTTATTTTTGCTGGCGCAATTGCTGCCAATAATCCTCGCCAAAATCAGCCGACTGGATTGCACCAAAGATATCAATCTTCAATGTTCGATACGAGGCATTAGAGGGGAGTGAGAGAAGATGTTGTCATGTCAGCTAAAATGGAAACGTAAAGTTAAACGAAATCAAACCGATGAAACTTCGACAACCCCGATACAGCAAAGAAGAATTTGCTAGACGTGGCAACCACCTCTATGAATCTCAGATTCGTTCTCAAGTCGAGGAAGGCAATCATGGTAAAATTGTCGCTATCGACATTGAAACTGGAGCCTTTGAAGTGGCTGATGACATCGTAACCGCATCAGAGCATCTCCTTGCCAAATATCCCGATGCTCAGACTTGGTTTATCCGAATTGGGCATCGGGCAGTCTATCATTTTGGCGCACGGAGTTTGAGAGAAACTCTATGATGTATGGCTCGGTAAATCAGAGTTGCGAGGCAATCCTTCCAGTGGTCGTGAAAAACGATGCTAAAATGCAACTCGTGGATGCAGTAATTGATACAGGTTTTTCAGGATTTTTGACCTTGCCTTCTAGTATTATTGCGGTTCTAAATTTAACCTGGAAGGGGCGTGATATCGCAACATTGGGAGATGGCAGTTATTGTATTTTCGAAGTTTATATTGCGAGGGTAATTTGGGACGGTCAGTATCGCACAATCGACATCAATAAATCCGAAACAGTGCCTTTAATTGGGATGGGATTGTTGCGAGGCTATGATTTGCGAATTCAGGCGATTGAAGGCGGTTCCGTTACCATTGAACTATTGCCAATTCCCCACTAGAACCATAACCCAACCTTGTATAACGTTTCCAAATGAATTGTAAAAAGGAAGTTGACGGCGATCATCTCTATTTCGGTTAGTTCTCCAATCAACTCAAAGCCATTACCCATCTCATCATTCTAACAAAGATTAATAAAAATGTGGAATGCCCCAAAAAAAGCGATCGCACTCTAAAAACATAGCGAAATCGCCCCTAATTTAAGACTTCAATTGTTGCTCGATTTGCCAGTTTTCTATTAAACACTAACTAGCAAAGTCAAATACTGGTGTTTCAATTACCCGTTTTGGTCGCTTATTTTCCCAGATAATTTCCTGCAAGCGTTCGACAGTTTCTGGTGCAAAAAAACGCTCTCCCGTTTCTACACAGACTCTAGCGGGGACATTTTCTATAATAAAAAAATTGCCATTGATTTCAAGGGTATAGGTAACTTCTTGTTCAATTAAGATTTCTTGTCTAGAATTAGTTGACATCTGGTGTTCTCCTTGATTTAAAATCAATCCATAAATTTGGATCGGGTTCATATAGGGTAATAATTTTGAGCAAAGGGCGAGAGGGATAGCTACAATGAATGTGTAAGGCTCTATTAATTAGAGTAAATCCCAAAAGTAAACAGCTTGCACCATACTTATCAGCCGGATAATCTTCAATAATTTCGCTTTGTTCCATCGCCTCCCGTAATTCTTGAACACTGATCTGACGCAGGATACTTTGATTGACAGCGTGTTGAGAAAATTCAAATTGGTTTTGTCTAACTTTTTGACGAATTTCCTCAATCATTTCTGTCATAGCCGCCTTTAATTTGATCGTAAATATCCGTCGCTGTCATTTCACCAAATAACTGATCTTTAATTTCTAAATAATTTAGAGGTTGGGATGCTGTTTCTCTTAGAAAGAAGGCCGCTTTAGCAATTCCCAATCTTTCTACGAGAGCTTTAACTCCCTCTTTTCTAATTTCCTCAATCTCAGGAATCGTCAGATCTGTTGGAACTTTCATAGTAATTTTTCTCAATTCAAGCGTTGAAAATAATGGCGACAAACTCCACAGGAGTTTTAACAGCAAGACTGCCGCTCTATTTTTTAATCATTCGATCTTCGCAGGTAATGAAGTAGTCTGCTTCTATAGCTTCGGCACAAGCAATATGCAAAGCATCTACTCCTTTAATTCTAGCAGAGGTTTCGATTTGCTGCGATCTTGCTAAGACCTCTTCCGTAATCAGTTGAAAGTGCCTAGCTTGTTGCAGGACTAGCTCGACAAAAGTGCGGCGGTTGCTGTCAGGATTTCGCTGATTTTCATATACTAGCGCATCAGAAGAGATAATTTCTATTGTTTCATTCTCCACCAGCAGGAAAATTAATTGCATCGAGATTGACTCTAAATAGATTCTGGCTTGAGTCTGATCGTCAAAGATTCGGTTGAGAACACTCGTATCAAGATAGACTTTCAATTTTACTTTAGTCATTCACACTTCTACTATTATAACCCAAAAAAGCGATCGCACTTTATTGATAATTTATAGCGGGCGATCACTTCTAATGTCAGTATTTCAGCTTAGGTCGTTTATTATCAGCAACGCCCAGGTAATTTACTCGCTATTTAAGGGCGGACTGCTAATAACTGAACTTGTACCGTTTCAGGAAGTTTTATTATGACAAAATGATTTTCTGGATACAAATAATCTTCGCCAGATTCATCAATCACTCGCAAACATCCCACCTCTTGCGCTTTAGCATCAGGTAACACTTGATAAAGTTTACAAACCTCTAAATCTCCGCCTTCTTCAGCGGTAATACAGATAGCAAATTCAATGTTAGATGCTGGTGTTTGCATAAATATTTAGTCCAAAACTCGTTTAACTTTCATTTTTCGCCGACCAATACCATGAGACTCATACCAGTGTAGTTCAGCTTTGCGGATTTCTCCATCAGGAAATTGAACTAAGCCGACTCCTTTTAGCTTCCGCCATCGACGACCCCCAAACTGGGCTTTTAGCCTTCTGAGTTCACGAATAGAGAGGTTGACGGCGATAATCTCTATTTCGGTTAGTTCTCCAATCAACTCAAAGCCATTATCCATCTCGTCATTCTAACAAAGATTAATAAAAATGTGGAATGCCCCAAAAAAAGCGATCGCACTTTATCAATATAGTGCGATCGCTGCTAATTTAAGGCTAGATTTACCAGTTTTTTATTTTAATTTGCGCTTCAAGACTGAACCAGCACCTAAAGCACCGATGGCGACTAAACCTAAGACTGAAGTAGGTTCGGGTACAGTTTGATTGTTACTTTGATTGTCAGTAGTAAGGCGAAAAGTATCGAATGTCCAAGCTCCACCTTGTGGATCTGTACCACTTGCAATTTGTAAACGCATACCTAATGACGACCACCCATTTGCGATAGCGTTATTGAAAATTGAAGTAATATCGAAACTCAACGTGTTCCCTACAGAAAGACCCGCAGTATTGAAAGTTCCGACAGTTCCAATGGATGGAGCTTGATAGTCGGAGATATCCTCTAAATTATTACCTTGATAGGCGACGATATTGATATTTCCTGTAAAGGGAAAGTCATTCTGACCTGAGAACAATCCCCCAGCTTTGAATACATCGAAGGTAACAAAGGCTGAAGTTGCAGTACCCAAGCCAGCCATATTGTATTCAGAAAGTCCGCGAACTTCCTCAGAAAAGAAATCACCAACCTCAGCTTTTCCAGCCGGATTACCAAAAGCGCCGCCTGTATTAGAATGATAATGTGTTCCTACAGTCTGATCATTGCTGCTAGCAACAGAATAGGTGAATCCGTTAGTGATAGTAACAGCTTGAGATGTGGGTGCTACTATAGCAGAAAAGGTGCTAAGGGCGAGAAATGCTGCCGATCCAGCAGCAGCCGTTGAAAATTTTTTCAGCACAGTTGAAGTTTTCATACTCAGAAAGTTTCCTCAAAACAAATAAACAAACAAATGTTCTGACTGTCCTTTAAAGGAAAAAATCTCGAATTAAGCGACATTGGCAAGGGAGAAAGACTGATTTTTCCAAAATTGCCAATCACTAAATTTTCAGTTAGTTCCTCAATGACGATACAGAGCCATGACGCGATTCTACCCCCCCCGATTTTGTCAAGCCTAAACCAACATAAATTTACAAAAATTTACAATTATTGTTACCCTTGAGAGTAGGGTAGTAAAAAATCTTTTAACGGGTTGATCTTGGATGTTAGAACCTCTCGTTTCTAGGCTCTGCCTAGAAATGTTTAATGAGAGGCTCTGCCTCCTGAGTAATCTTCACAGAAGGCAGAGCCTTCAAAAATCATTCCCAGGCGGAGCTTGGGAATGAGACGGCGAAAATCATTGCCTCTTGCCTATCCTAACCATTACTTATAAGTAGGTAGGTGTTAAAAGTTGTCAGACACCCCCCTTATCAAGGGGGGACTAAGGGGGGATCGGCACCCCCCTTATTAAGGGGGGACTAAGGGGGGATCGGCACCCCCCTTATTAAGGGGGGCAGGGGGGATCGAACCTAAAATCTATTTTTAATTTAATTACAACCAGCTACTTAACAGCCAATCCCTAATCTCTCAATAACAGATATTCACGAATCTCAAAAAAGTTATCCCAAGGAATATAGGGTTGATTTTCCGCTTGTAGATAATCGATTAAACGATCCCTAGCAAAAACTAGATCGGCCTTTCTAGCCATGGTAATATCGGTAACGGAATCACCGATCGCAATAGTTTCTACTCCTGAATATTTGGCCATAATCAAGGCTTTAGCCACTAATTCCGTCTCATTTTCCCAATCGGAATGAACTTGCAGATATTCCCCTTGTGTATGAAGATTGACCCCATAAATTGCCGTCACCTTGTCTAATAGTCCCTCCCGTTTTAAGACCGTTGCAATCATGCCTTGGATACCACCAGAGATAATAATAAAAGGGATGGCTCGCTCCTGTAAAAAAGCGAGAAATTCAGCTAATCCAGGTCGAATTGGCTTGCTTTCGGCATAGGCAAGAATATCGGCGTATTTTTGGCTCGGTATCGACTCTAGCAGTTGACGGACACCCCGGCGCAGAGTCAGAGTACGGGCGTACATTTGGGGCATAATTTGGGCTGATAAATCGGGGGCGAATTCTTTGAGCATACCCGCAAAAGTTTCCACGGCGGTGATAGTGCCATCAAAGTCACAGAAAACAATTTTACTCATGGGGTGACAAAATATCTGAAATTGGATATAATCGAAGGTTATGATTAATTTTACAGAGATTATCTGATTCTAGAGCTTCAACCCCCATGAAATCCTATCTCGCCGCCGCTATTCAAATGACCAGTCAGCCGGATTTAGAGAAAAATCTCGCTGCCGCTGAAGAATTGATCGAACTTGCCGTGGGTAAAGGGGCGGAATTAATCGGTTTACCAGAAAATTTCGCCTTTATGGGGGCAGAAACCGATAAAATCGCCCAGGCTGAGACTATTGCTCTCAAAGCCGATAAATTCCTCCGCACCATGGCCCAAAGGTTCCAAGTGACCATTTTAGGGGGCGGTTTTCCCGTGCCGGTGACGGGTATTGCCGATAAAGCTTATAACACGGCTATTTTAGTCGATGGCAACGGTGCGGAATTAGCCCGTTATCAAAAAGTCCATCTCTTTGATGTCAATGTCCCGGATGGTAACACCTATCAGGAATCGAGTACAGTCATGGCAGGGATCGATTTACCGCCGATTTATGGCTCCGATAGCTTGGGAAAAATTGGCCTCTCGATTTGCTATGATGTGCGTTTTCCTGAACTCTATCGCTATTTATCGCAGCAAGGAGCCGATGTTTTATTTGTACCTGCGGCGTTTACAGCTTTTACAGGGAAAGATCATTGGAAAGTTTTGTTACAAGCGCGAGCGATCGAGAATACTTGTTATATAATAGCTCCTGCTCAAACGGGCAATAATTACGCACGCCGTTACACCCACGGTCACGCTATGATTATCGATCCTTGGGGTGTGGTTTTAGCCGATGCGGGGGAAGAAGTGGGGGTGGCAATTGCCGAAATTAATCCCCAACGTCTGCAACAAGTGCGACGACAAATGCCTTCCCTGCAACATCGTGTTTTTGTTTAAAATTCGCTCAGAAAATTAGTTTCCAGGGACGGTTATCAATGGGGAACAGAGCCTCACTTCTGTGTTCTTCAACCACTTAAGTAGGTAGGCATTAAAAATTATCAGATGCCCCCCTTATTAAGGGGGGATTAAGGGGGGATCAGACCTAAAATCCATTTTTAATTTAATTATAACCAACCACTTATAATAACTTTTTAGCAAAATCGATCGCCTCTTGAAAAACTTTAACTTGGCCCTCAATTTGGGCAATTTGTACCTCGGTTAATAACTTACCGATAATCGGACTAGGTTTCAGGTGTAAATGGTTAATTAAATCATCGCCCCTTAATAAAGGTCGGGGATGGGCGATAATATTATCGGGATCGAGATAGGAAGTAAACAGAGAAGCGACAATATTTTTGTTAATCCCCATCGATAGAGCAAAAAGAGCAAAGACAGGAAATACTTTTCCCGTATTTAGATAAATAAAATACTGTTCCCGCAGACTTAAATTAGCTGCTTCCTTGAGGGGAGGTAAAGACTTAATTACCGTGATTACCGTGCGAATTTCCCCACGGGAATACTTAAGATCGATTAACTCTTTTTCCGCTTCTGCTAAAACATCCGATACCAATAGAGCCAATTTTGTCAACTGTAACTGAGAAGGGGAAAAGATAAATTTTTCTGGTAACAAGGATTCTAACAATCCTGCTGCCGCTTCCACCCCCATAACTCGCTCCATTTTTGCGGGGGTAATCCGACGCAACCAGAGGGATAATAAGCCATCTTCCCAGGCACTTTTTAGCCATTTATTGCCACGGGAATTGAGCAAAAGATAATTTAACTCGGATTGTACCCTTTCGGCGGCTACACGGCGCAATAAAGGGGCAAGAGAACGAATAGTTGCACGGGTATGGGGTTCGATTTCAAAGTCCAATTGAGCCGCTTGTCGATAGGCCCTTAATAATCTTAGGGGATCATCTTGGAGATTTTCGCGGGAAATCATCCGCAGAGATTGGCAGCCTAAATCTTTTAATCCCCCTAAAGGATCGAAAATTTCTTGGGTTTGGAGATTATAAGCGAGAGCATTAACGGTGAAATCCCGTCTTTTTAGGTCTATTTCTAGAGATTCTCCCTCCTGTTGCGCGAAATCAAGCGTACCCTGCGGAAAAACGACGCGAGCAATTTGACGAACCGCATCTAAAACCACAAAACCGGCTTTATACTGATGGGCAATAGTTTGGGCAATTTCGATCGCTTTTTCAGGAACTACAAAATCTAGGTCAATATAGTCTTTCTGACGGTTTAATAAAGCGTCTCGCACAGCACCACCGACTAAATAAGCATTTTCTGGCAATTCTTGCTGATTAATCGCAAAAACTTCTTTAACTAAACTATCTAGGTTTTTTTGACAAGACATCGAGAAGATAAATTTACAAAAATATAATTTTGACCGGCCCCATTTGGGGAGAGACTGAGCTAGATTAACGGAAAAGACCTATAGAGTTAAACCTATGTGTATTTGTATTAACTGCTATTTTGTTGATCGCTGTCTCACCTATCATGCCGTAGAAACACAACATCAGGAACGTCATCTCACCGAGACACCGGACTTTGAAGCGAAGAACCCTTCTATTAACGTTAACATTCGCACCAAGGAAGATTATATCGAAATGGAATGGGATGTGGTGGGTTGCGATAGCTTTTTACGGGAAACTGGTAAATGGTCTAGTTTGCGTCCGGGTGAACCAGTTCCCACCTAAAATACCTGAATTTACCCCCATACATATTTACTACAATACCCGAAAACCCTTGCCCAGCAATGGATAGATCCGTTAACTTTTCTTGCTGTACCCGTGCAATAGTGGTCATGTATATAGAAAAAGTTCCGATTGAGTCGATGTGGATTGTTGAAGCTAAAGGACGCAGAGATGAAGCGAGAAATAGTTCTGTTCAGCTAATTTCAGGCGAAGAGGCTTTAGCGCAAGTCAGACGGCTGTAAGTGCGTTCGCCATGTTACAGGATAAAATAATTAAACCGAGTTGAAATCGAAGTCAAGGATATGGTAATTCGACAACCCCGCTACAGCAAAAAAGAATTTGCCCAACGTGGCAATGAACTCTATGAATCCCAAGTGCGCTCTCAAGTTGAAGAAGGCAATTATGGCAAAATTGTGGCGATTGACATTGAAACCGGAGCGTTTGAAGTTGCCGATGATTTGGTGACAGCATCGAAACAACTCTCTGCACGAGTACCTGATGCTCAGACTTGGTTTATTCGGATTGGACATCTAGCAGTCGATCACTTTGGTACAAGGAGTTTGAGAACAAAGCAATGATGCAAGGTCGTGTGAATCAAAGGTGTGAAGCGACCTTATCGATCGCGCTCACGAATAATAAGACAGCGCAGATGGTAGATGCTGTAATTGATACAGGATTTTCGGGTTTTCTCACTTTGCCGCCTGACATAATTGCCACATTGGGGTTGAGTTGGGAGGGCCGAGATATTGCCACATTAGGTGACGGAACTTTCTGTACGTTTGAGGTTTACATCGGGCGCGTGATTTGGGATGGGCAATATCGTGAGATTTACATCAACGAATCAGAGACACTTCCACTAATCGGGATGCAGCTATTGCGAGGTTACGATCTGCGGATTCAAGCGATCGAGGGTGGTCTAGTCACGATTGAGGCTTTGGAGTAGAGTGCGATCGCCATCTTACACGATAAAATAATTAAACCGAGTTGAAATCGAAGTCAAACGGATCACCAACTCAGTTTGCGTCCTGGTGAACCAATTCCCACCTAAAATACCTGAACTTCCCCTCATACATATATACTACAAGAGCCGAAAGTTAATCCACAAATATGTCTTGGACAGCCAACGATTCGAGGAATGCGTAATTTAAGAGCGAGGTATTTATGGGTAAAGAAGAAGAACTACTTGAACAATGGCGAGAATTGACTCCGGAAAAGCAACAAAAAGTTTGGCAATTTGTTCAAATACTTAAATCTGAGTCACAAACAACACCAGAAGCTAAATTTATTCCCCAAACACCATTAAGCAAAAAGTTATGGGAAATCCGACAGCGAGCAATCGCAGCTGGATTGCAACTGCTCAATGAAGACGAAATAGAACAAGAACTTGCTGCACGTCGAGGAGGATGCAGTGAGTCATGAAATTGCTGGCACTTACGGTTTAGCGGCGATGGATGCACTTCATGTTGCTGCTGCGCTGCAAATTCAAGCTGATGAACTAAGGGACTTGCGCTTTGATAATGTACCTTTTGGGCGAACGCAGTTCGCCCCTACATTGTGGACAAAATCCGTTACTGTAGGGGCGCAATGCTTGCGCCCTCCGATCGCTCAGGTTTGCTGATCACCCTAAGTAGGGGGA
>NZ_JAPZSR010000270.1:0-7869 GCF_027531875.1 Microcystis sp. LE19-84.1B
CATTCTAGCAAATGGAGAGAATTCTTGTCCATTAAGAAATGTTACAAATTACATGGGTACATTAAGAAAAGTTAAGGGCTATATCCATTGATGGATAAGGGTTTTCGGCTATTATGGTATATATGTATGGGGGAAGTTCAGTTATTCAAAATTCCCCAGGTTCGATAGGCAATCCGCACCCTTTCGAGAACCGCCCCCGATTCGAGAACAAAAGGATGCGGTGGGGAATAGAAACGGGTTTCTGGGGAGATAAAGTCTAGGCGATCCATGGGCGGGGTGGTGGGTTATAAACTCTGGAAAGTTTGCTGGAAATCCTCGATAATATCGTCAATATGTTCCAAACCCACGGAAACGCGGATTAATTCGGGCGTTACTCCCGCCGATCGCTGTTCTTCCTCGTTTAACTGCTGGTGAGTCGTCGAGGCGGGATGGATAACCAGGGTTTTCGCGTCGCCCACATTGGCGAGATGACTGGCCAGTTTCACCCGGTTGATAAAATTCCGCCCGGCCTCGAAACCGCCCCGAATCCCGAAGGCTAAAACCCCGCCGAAGCCGTGTTTTAGGTACTTCTTCGCCCGTTCGTGGTAAGGATGTTCTGGTAATCCGGGATAGTCCACCCATTGCACCTGTGGCTGTTCTTTGAGCCAGTTCGCCAGGGCCAAGGCGTTGGATACATGACGATCGACCCGTAGGGAGAGGGTTTCCAATCCCTGTAGCAGTAAAAATGCGTTAAACGGACTCAAGGCTGGTCCAAAATCCCGCAATCCCTCCACCCGCGCCCGGATAATAAAGGCGATATTGCCGAAAGGGCCGGACGGTCCGAATACCTCATAGAAATTCAACCCGTGATAACCTGGTGCGGGTTCGGTAAACTGGGGAAATTTGCCGTTTCCCCAGTCGAATTTCCCCGAATCGACGATTACTCCGCCGATGGAAGTGCCGTGACCGCCGATCCATTTGGTGGCCGATTGCACCACGATATCGGCCCCTTGTTCGATCGGGCGACAGAGATAGCCGCCGCAACCGAAGGTATTATCGACGATGAGAGGGATACCGTTCTCGTGGGCGATATGGGCCAGGGCGGCAAAATCGGGAATATTAAATCGGGGATTGCCGATCGTCTCGACGTATAAGGCTTTAGTGCGATCATCGATCGCCGCTCGAAAAGCTTCGGCCTCATCGCCATCGACGAACTTGACATTTATTCCTAAACGTGGTAAGGAAACTTTGAACTGATTATAGGTTCCGCCGTAGAGGTAGCTAGTGGAAACGATATTATCCCCCGCAGCTGCGATATTAGCGATCGCTAGAAATTGCGCCGCCTGACCGCTAGAGGTGGCCAGGGCTGCCGCACCTCCTTCTAAAGCGGCGATCCGCTTCTCGAAGACATCGGTGGTCGGGTTCATGATCCTGGTGTAGATGTTACCGAACTCTTCCAAGGCAAACAGTCGCGCCCCGTGGTCGGCATCGTTGAAAACGTAGGAGGTGGTTTGATAGATGGGAACGGCGCGGGCGTTAGTTCCGGGGGCAGGTTCCTGGCCGGCGTGTACTTGCAGCGTCTCGAAACGGTAACGGTCAGACATAGGCGATCGGGGAGGAAAATAAAGGGTAAATTCCTCGATCTGTGCGATCAAGGAAAAAGGGTGATTATCTCCTGAATACTGGATAAATAGAGGTTTTTGCCCTATTTATCAGTATTTTTCATCAATGAAATTTGCTGGTTGATGGCATTTTAACAGCATTAAAAGCATTCACTCCCTACTGGGAGTAGAACGATCAGGCCTTGCCTCGTTTCACAAAGATTCCAAGACTTCCTGCGAGTAGAGTTGCGAACACGACACTCGGTTCGGGAACCTTTACGTTGGCGGCGATTACTTTGAAATCTGGCCCGTTATCGCCGACTCCGTTCAAACGTTGGGGATCGTTATTGCGCTCGCTAGTTAAGCGCAGGGTTCGCGCGCGGATACCGTCGAGCCTAATCCCGATCGAACCAATATTGAACGGGCCGTTGTTGAGGACAGGAGGAACGATTGTGCTGATGTTATAGTCCGCTTTCGTGTAGTTCGCGCGTAAAATTTTATAGCTGGCTAAAACCGTCGTTCCATCGTCTGCGAGCGCTTCCACCAGTAAATCGCTATCCCCCGCAACGGCTCCCCCCGCCGTTCCCCCCCGTTCCCAGAAAAAGAACGTATTCACCGGTCGGGCGAAAGAAACCTCGATAATCGCAGTATCGGCATTCTCACGGGTTACGAGGAGACTATTCAGGTTTAAATTGCCCAAACTAGCGGCGATATCCGCGTCGGTGGGGTTCGGTTTCGCTGGACCCTCCCCGACCAGGGGATCGCTAGTCGTGTTCGGTCCGTAACCCGTGTGGAGAATTCCGTTAGTATATGTGACTCCCCCCACAGTAACGTCGGCGGTATCGTTGCGGATAACCCGACCCCCATTGACCAGATCGAACTGACTGACCGTTAAACCGTTGAAAACCACTGAATCGAGACGGACATCTTTAGTGGGATCGTTGAGAAGATTAGGATTTCCAGTTACCGGACTGGCCGTAACGTTGGTTTGAAAGGAAAAGGGGAGAAAACCCGCCGCACGCGCGGATGTTCCGGTCGTTACAGCCAAGGCCACTCCGGTGGTCGTGGCGGCGATTTTGAAAAGAGCGGCGAGGTGGCGCGACTGCGTGAAAAGATGACTCATCGATAAATGACCTCGTTAGGGAATGGAATGGGTACAGTAGGCTTATCCGTTTACTGTATTTAGGGTTCTACCATAGTCATTTTTGCGAGTCAATTTATCGAGATATCCTTTATACAAAATATCTTTTATGCCGCAATTAGATTGTGTTAAGGTAATTGCTAAGTAAGTGGTTCTAATCTCCTTAATCCCCCCTTGATCCCCCCTTAATAAGGGGGGCATCTGACAATTTTTAACACCTACCTACTTACAAAAGAAAAGACCGGCTAGACTGGTGAAATGAGAATGTACCATTTAGTCCAAAGGAAATTTTGTTATAATTGCTTCTGGATAACCCCGATTCCTTTCTTGGATAAATAAATGCCTTTTTGACCAAATTTCTGACTAAACCTAACGAGATGCTCGTTTAAATTCATGATTCCTAAAACATTTAATCGGCGACTATGATAACTATAAATAGACAAGTATTTCCCGATATTTTGCCAGCCAGAAGGGAAATAAATAACGAGACTAAATCTTCATTTTCTAGTTGCTGAAATTTTTCTAGATAAAAATGTCACTGATGACGAAGATAAAATCAGCCCTTTTATTTGTAAACCTATCCTATTAACCATCTCTATTCTCAATTAAAATGCTCAAAATTCGTCTTTTAGCTAGACCAAGTAATATCTTTTTTTTGTTATTAATTTTGGCGATTATTTTTAATCCTTTCGTGATTGTTAATGCGGGAGAAAGAGGGGTTTTAATGGTCTTTGGACAGGTACAGGAGAGAATACTTAATGAGGGTATTCACGGGATTATTCCCGTTGTTAACACGGTAAAAAAACTAAGTGTGAGAATCCAAAAACAACAGATAGCGGCCGAAGCTTCCTCCAAAGACCTACAGGAAGTATTTACAGATGTGGCCCTGAATTGGCATATTTTAGCATCAGAAGTTAATAATATTTTTCAACAAATTGGCGATGAAGCGGCTGTCATTGAACGAGTGATCGATCCAGCAGTGGAAGAAATTCTCAAGGAAGTTATGGCTAAATATACCGCCGAAGAATTAATTACTAAACGGGAAGAAGTCAAAGGAGAAGTAGATATTCGTTTAACCGAAAGACTGAAAAATTATCATATCGGTGTCGATGATGTTTCTTTGGTTCATGTCAACTTTTCCGATCGCTTTACCGAGGCGGTGGAAGCCAAACAAATTGCCGAACAGGAAGCTAAAAAAGCCGGTTTTATGGTGCTGAAAGCCTTGAAAGAATCGGAAGTGAAAATCAATCTGGCTAAAGGAGAGGCGGAAGCTCATCGCATTCTCCAAGATTCCTTAAGTCCAGAAGTTTTACAGAACAAAGCGATCGAAAGATGGGACGGTAAACTCCCCCTATTTATGGATGATAATCTGCTTAAGTCCCTTGAATTGGTTAAAGATAAGCGAAAAACTAGATGATAAAAACAATTTATTAAAAGCAGAAGAAAGAATACTTGATTTTATTGAAGTTCACTGCGGGGAACTCCTCTATGCTGTTTAAATCCCGAAAGACAAAGCAGAAATTTAACCCTGATTACTGGCGAGATCATTCGGCCAACGAACGCACCTATCTGTCTTGGATGCGTGCTTCCATCGCTTTGATGGGTTTTGGTCTGGTCATTTTGCGTTTACGAACAGTATCTTCGTCATCTCTAGGACTAGGTTGGTTGTTGGGTTTTGTCTTCGCTATGGTGGGATTATTAACCGTTGTCATCGCCACGCGCCGATATTTTCTCATCCGGCGAGCGATCGATAGTAATAGCTACGAACCTGCTCAAGTCTGGATGATCTGCTTTAGTATAGCGATCGCTTGTCTCGGGTCAGGAATTCTCTATTTTGTCGCCACCAGTCCCGATAGCGGTGGAGTGGAAAGCATCGGTTTCGATTAAAACCCCATCCTCGCAGGGAGCGGGATGGGGAGAAAATTGCTCGATACAGGTAGTAAAATCCAGATAACTACTTAGAATTGCCCATTTTCCGACCTTTCCCAAGAAGGGGCAAAAGGTGGACAAATCAAAGGACAGGCGCGCCAATGACTGTGGACAGGGACTCCCAAGCGTTGACAATAGCCATTTCCTCTCCCCTGAAACTTATAAAACCGACAGTAACGACAGGTAGAGGAACAAGTAGCAACTTTCGGGAGAGGATTTCCCGTGGTTTCGATCGCTGTTAGTTTTGGGGATAGGGTGGAAATGGTGTCTAGCATGGAAGTCTCCAAGGCTAACGGGGTTCACTAGCGACTCTTACCGTACCTAGTCCCAAATTATGTCACAGTCGCCCATCCTCCCGGAGTATAACGATTGACACGCTCCTAAAAAATTGAGAAAATCCCTTGCTGCTAGAACTATTCCACCACAACACGCTTAGAAAAGCCCCAACTTAAGGAGACCGCCACCATCATTAATACCATCCACTCTGGCGGTAAATAGGTTGGTTGGCAAGCTTTTAACAACAATCTTCCCCCTACCGCTAAAACCGTCAGATAGGCCGCATCTTGTAGGTAAACAAACTCAGCTAACCACTTAACAAATAAACCGGTTAAAAATCGTAGGGCTAACATTCCCAAAATACCACCAGTCAGGAGAATCCAGAATTGATCTGCTAAGGCGATCGCTGTTGTCACACTATCGAGGGAAAAAGCCATATCTGTAAAAGCAATCAGAACAATAACACGGCCAAAAGATTCTATGGCGAGATTAGGGGCAAAATTTTGGTCTTCTATGTCTATATCTAAAAATTTCTGGCAAAAATGCTTACCTGCTAACCAGAGCAGATAAATAGCACCCAGTACCTCCACCTGCCAGAATTTAACTGTCCAACTGGCACTCACTAACATGGCAACTCTTAATACAAATGCCCCAGCTAATCCCCAGTTTAAAGCTTGGCGTTGTTGTCTGGGGTCGGGAAGTTCTCGCACCAAAGCGGCCAAGGCGACGGCATTATCGGCCGATAGAATGGTTTCTAAGACTGCCAGGGTGAGAATAGTGCCGCAAGTGGTTAGAGAGAGATTTTCGGCTATATCGAGAATTTGAGGGGACATATAATTATATTTTTACTTTTATGACGTTGTAGATGGGTCTTGGTATTTCCTGCTAGGATTCTTGACTATTTTTTTGTCGGTATAAATTTAAGGTCAAGTTCTTGAGCTTGCGATCGAGGGTGAGATTGCTGACAACACTCTCCTTCCCTAGGATTTTGGCCAGACACTATCATCTTAGGTAGGGGATAAACATAAAAGCAAATATTCTTAATTGTCGTTTTAATAAATAAAAGTGATGGAACGGCGAGGGGGTTTCCCAGCTTTGCATAAAGGGAATTTATGGATTTGAAAACAAAGAATATTTGTTTTTATTAAAGCCATTGCCTAGAGTAAGAACAGAGACTCAAAAAGATCACTCAAGGAGATCAAAAACGATGAAACCGATTGCACGCGCCGTCACTCGATCGCTACTGACAGCCTTCTGTCTATTGCTAATCACAGTTTTTTCTTGCTTCCATCCTGCCATCGCTAGAGCCGTTACCATCACTGGCGGCGCACCGGCAAAAACTACTCTGGTCCAGCCGGCTGCCGCTGGGGATAATCTGCAAAAACTACAGGAAACTAACGCCTGTGTCGGTTGTGACTTTAACGGAATTAGCCTCAAAGATTTAAACTTGTCCTCGGCCAATCTAGAAGGAGCAAACCTCAGTCAAGCGGATCTAGAAAGAACTAACCTACAGGGTGCTAACCTCAAAGGGACTAATCTCCAGGGAGCCGACCTCGGCAAAACTCTCCTAGCGGGAGCCGATTTAAGCGGGGCCAATCTCTTAGGTGCAGATTTAGAAAAAGCCAACCTGCAAGGGGCAAACTTAACCAACGCCAATCTGCAAAAAGCTGACTTAGAGAAGGCCAATCTCACTAATGCTCGGCTAGACGGTGCTAACCTGCAAGATGCGGACGGTGAAGGCGCGATCGGTGTCGATCCCAATCTATTCTAAAAAAAGTTTTTATGGCAGAATCAAGTTTTAGCGGTTTTCAAGGAGAGCAATATCTATGGAAATTACTCCTTTTTCTCAGCGATCGCTAGATGGGGAGGGATCGGAAATGCTGCTAGACTTTAAAAAAGCCCATCAGCAAGATTTAAAGGCAATTGCCGAGATTTTGGCAAGAATTAGTCACCAATCACCAGAAAAGGTAGAAATTCTCTTGGAGACAATGCTAAAACAACTGATAGAGCCAAAAACACCTTTTTACGAGACGGCAACACCGACGGAACGAGCGCAAGCTTTTCGGGATTGGGCAAGTAGTCACGATCGAGGCAGCGCACTTTTATCCGACTATGCCGTAAGTCGCGATAGTATCTTTGACATCCTCACCGCCGTAAACGGACTGTGATTCCCAAACCTCACGATTTAGGTTTCTGCTTCTTTCCCTTGCGGGGTTCCGCACCTGCCTTAACAGATTTACTCTGTTCTGGTCTTATGGTCGCTCTACAGACTGACACCGCAAGCCCTGCGGCCAAAATGTTTTTACTGGCGTTAATATCTCGGTCATGGTGAGTCCCACAGTCTGGACAGTCCCATTCTCGAATATTTAACGGCATTTTCTCAGCAATATACCCGCAATTACTACACCTTTTAGAGCTAGGAAACCATCTATCTATTTCGATGTAGTTTCTTCCATACCAACGGCATTTATAGGCTAATTGTCGAGTGATTTCTCCCCAACTAACATCAGATATTGCCTGAGATAATTTCGGGTTTTTGACCAGATTCTTGACGGCTAAATTCTCAACCACAATCGTTTGGTTTTCACGAACTAATTGAGTGGTTAGCTTATGTAAGTGGTCTTTTCTGCTATCGGTGATTTGAGCGTGAATATTGGCTACTTTGATTCTAGCTTTTTCCCGATTTTTTGACCCTTTCTGTTTTCTAGAAAGGCTTTTTTGGGCCTTTCGCAGTCTCCGATAATGTTTCTTAAAATGCTTAGGATTAGACACTTTATCGCCATCGCTGGTAATCACGAGGCTACTAATTCCTAAGTCAATTCCAATGGCTTTATCTGTTACTGGTAAAGGCTTAATCGTTGGGTCATCAAATCTTATTGAGATATGCCAACGTCCAGAAGGATGTAATCTGACTGTTACTGTGCTTGGTTCACAGCTTTCTGG
>NZ_JAPZSR010000352.1:0-1052 GCF_027531875.1 Microcystis sp. LE19-84.1B
TAATAATCGCGCCATCGGTTCGGCATAAATTAAAGCTAGGGATTTGGGATAAAGTTCCCCAAAAACTATCTGGAGATAGGCCACGATTAAAAAAGCTAGACAAAGAGAGAAACCATGGGAGAGAAGATTTTGCCAGTTTAAGGAAAAGGGTAAAAAACTTAGTAATTTCTTCACAAAAACGGTCATGGTACTCTCCCCAATCCAACCTAAAGCTAAACTAGAAAGGGTGATGCCTAATTGGGTAGTGGAAAGTAAGCGATCGAGACTTCTTTGTAGAGATTGGACCGTCTGCGCTGGCACATCTCCCGCAGCCACTAGCTGACTGACGCGGGTACGACGGACAGACACGAGCGAAAATTCCGCCGCTACGAAAAAAGCATTGAGGACGATTAGTAAAAAGACTAAAATTAAACGAGCCAATCTTACCCCAGCCTAGGCCTTTTTCAGCAAACCCTAATTAAACCTTGATCTGACCACTAGCAGTGTACCAAAAGCAATCAGTCCCAAGCTCAAGTTAGGTTCGAGGACGGTAGTTGGGGGATTTGATATACCTGTAACAGAACCAGTGACGATATCACCATTAAAATCACTAACAACATCATTTAAAGTAACTGTCCCTTCTGCTGTCGTTAAAAAGGGAGAGTTAAAAACTAGAGAGAGGCTATTAGAGCCATTAACCCAATCAATAGCTTCTATACCACTCCCAGTAGGATTAGCTAAACTAATGTTAACTAAGTCAGCCTTCGTGAAATTGAGAGGGCCAATTATAATGTTACTAAAAGTAAGACTGGGAGTTGCACTATTTTCATTGTCGATGGTGAAACTACCGGTAATCGGGTTAGTTCCAGCCAGAGAACCATTATTAATAGTCCAAGTCAGTGCCTGAACTGGTATAGCGGTGGAGAAGCTACTAAGCTAAAACGCACTTAAACCACCTAAAATAGAAATAGTAACTTGAGAAAAATCCTACTTATGCCAGCCAAAGATTTCCTAGACTTAGAAGAAAAGAAAAACTTACAAAAAGCTCTTAAAGAAGAAGAAAGAGCAGAGGT
>NZ_JAPZSR010000068.1:0-10177 GCF_027531875.1 Microcystis sp. LE19-84.1B
TTTGACTCTAGCGCGGGGATAAACTTCCTTAATATCAATGCCTTTTTCCTGAAAAAGCCGTAAAACCGCCGGTTCTACCAATTCTTCCACAAATCGACCCCAGCGAGTGGTGAGACTATCTACCGCTTTGCTGGTTCGTTCAACCGTCCGTTTCAGTTCTGCCATGGAGCGATCGCTTTCTAGTTTAGATTCGGCTAGGAGGCTCTCTATTTCGACTCTATGGCGATCATATTCCGCCTTGGATTGGGCAACCAGGCGATCATATTCCGCCTTGGATTCGGCAGCCCGGCGATCATATTCCTCAGCCCGGCGATCATATTCCTCGGCGGAAGTGCGGAATAGCTGGTAAATATCCGCAAGAGTTACCGGTTCACTCATAGACTTGCCTCTAAAATACCCCTGATCATTTTAGCGATTCCGTCGAAAAGCTGGACAAGAGCCAGAGAGCAAAACGGCAAGAAATATTAAGAATTATTTAAAAGACTTGACAACTGTGGGGTTTAGGGTGGTTTTTTTTCTGGAATTTACCTAAAATGTCGGATGAATACCCCTGCAAGCGTGGTGTTTGATTGATGCCAATTCTAGCAGATAGCATCAATGCGCTTTGACCAAGGCAGTCCTAGCATCGATAACCACAGCACTCAACTTCCGCAAGAATGCTAATATAAAAAAGCTATTGGCTAATTTTTTCCTATTTTAACTTGCAATATGCTCCCGTCTAATCTCGATCGCATCGTCGAACGCCTCAAACGTCGTACCGATCCTAAGCAAAAATACGAACAATTACTAGCTTTTGCTAAAAAACTAGAACCAATACCAGAATCTGCCAAAATCCCCACTAATAAAGTCCACGGCTGTGTATCCCAAGTTTATATCACTGCCGACATCGAAAATGGCCAAGTTTGGTATAAAGGCGATTCCGACGCACAATTAGTCAAAGGTTTAGTTGCTTTGTTAATCGAGGGGTTAAATGGACTGACTCCCTCGGAAATCCTGCAAGTCACCCCAGATTTTATCGAAGAAACCGGTTTAAAAGTCAGTCTTACCCCTTCCCGCGCCAACGGATTTTATAATATTTTCCAATTAATGCAGAAAAAAGCTCTCGGTTTTCAGTTGGGAATGTCCGCTTAGATGTCTAGTTTTCTGGTTCCGGTTCCTTTGATTCGGGAATCTCGCAGTTTTGGAAACGAGTATCCACCAGCGAACGGGTACAACCCCAATTACTCGGTATTCCCGACGGCCAACCCATCCGCAAAGCTTCCGGACAGATGGCCATCACCGTTAACTGACAGTCAATTAACTGAAAACCCTCTTTCTCACACTGTTTGAGACTGTGTTTGAGAATGGAATCATTGTTAAATTCGATGGTTTTATTACACTGAATACAGACCAAATGATGATGGTGGTGGGGATAGGGTTGATTGAGTTCGTAGTGTTTATGACCCTCGGCCAATTCCAACTCCCGCAAAATTCCCATCCGCGACATCAGTTTAACACTGCGGTAAATTGTCGATAAACTAATTCCTTCCCCCCTTTTGTCCAGCAATTCCTGCAATTCTTCGGCGCTGAGATGATTGCCTTTCGGTAAATTCTGGAAAACGTGCAGAATTTTCTCTCGCTGGGGAGTTAAGCGCCACCCCCGCGCGTTGAGTTCCGCTTTCAGGGAGGAAGCAGTGTAGGCAGACATAAGCGATCAACTCTCAATAAAAGCTATTTAATTGACAATGATAGTCGTTTCGGCGAGCCATTGGCAACAATTTTCAGTAGTTGAAAATTCCCCCCGCATTCGAGTATGAAAAATTACTATGAAATCCTGCAAATTCCCCGTAATGCCAGTAATAATCAGATAAAAGCCGCTTTTCGTCGTCTGGCCCGGCAATATCACCCCGATTATAATCCCAATGATCCAGAAGCAGTGACAAAATTTCGGGAAATTGAACAAGCTTATCGGGTTTTGAGCGATAAAGACAAAAGAAAAGAGTATGATCGCAGTTTATCCCCAGAAATACCCACTTTTAACCCCAGTGCCGAGGATTTTTATCAACAGGGATGGCACTACGCTCAAGAGAAAAATTATCAACTAGCGATCGCATTTTACCAGCAAGCGATCGCAATTAATCCGCAATTTTGGCAGGCCTATCTGCAACGGGCGGAAGTTTACTACCATAATCAGCAGGATCGGCAAGTTTTAAGCGATTGTCGGCAAGTTTTGCAGTTAAAACCCGATTGTTCCCAAGCTTACTATTACCTCGGTTTATCCCGTCAACGACTCGGTTACACCCAATCCTCCCTAGAAGCTTATGGCAAAGCAATCGCCATTGACCCCAATAACCCCCAATTCTATTATCACAGAGGATTAGCTCTAGAGGAACTCTCGGAACTGCCAGCAGCACGAAAAGATTTTCAAATAGCAGCCAAGAAATTTAAGCAACAGGGAAATTTTCGCCGCTATCATGCCATTGCCAATAAGTTAAGAGATGCTCATAAAAGTTATCGACAACCGCAATCAATCAAGTGGTCAAAAACTCTTTTTATTGTTTTTAATTTGCTGAAAATATCTGGCTCATCTTTGCTCAAACCCAAGACCGGTCTAGCAGAGTCTTTTTTAAAGCTTAACCGTAATCAGGCTTTGGCTACGGGTGCATTAGCAGCAATCATCAGCAGTTTTTTTATCGCTTTTACTTGGCAAAACTGGACAGTTAAATCTGAGTTTTTGCTGTTATTAGGCTGGGCAGTATTTCCTTTTATTATTCTGACTTTATCTAGTTGGTTTGGCAGAAAATTAAGTAATAAATATGGTAGTTTTACTGGCGATATATTTTTAGCTGGCCTAATAGTTTTGCCCTTTTCCCTCGTCATTTTGCTCACTTCCTATTTGTCCATCAATGGCGATATTATTGGCGCAATTATCGGTGTAACGGGCGGTTATCTAACCGGAATGCTCTACTATGGTTATCGCCATTTATCCAATATTTCTTCGCCGATCTCTTTACTTTTACTCCCTTTTGTGCTAGGTTTTCTTACGGTTAATATCTGGGGAGTTTATTATTATCTCTAAATCTTCCGGAGTATTACAGTTAAATAAAATCTCGGAATTATCGATAATTAATTCCTCCACCACAGCGACATTTAACCATTTTTGAAAAGAAGTTCCCCCTTGCTGAATATAAGTCTGCAAAGATGCTAAACAACGACGATGATAAAAAGCACAGAGAGGTTCCCAACGATTCCCGCACCGGGGAACCAAAGCCACGGCATTTTCTGGTACAGTGGCTAATAATCTTGACCATTCTTGAATAATTGGAGGCGTTAGTAAAGGTAAATCGCAAGGGAGTAATAAAACCCAATCGGTTGATACAAAAGTTAATGCCAAGGCAAAGGCCAATAAAGGCCCCCTAGTGGGAAGCGGTTCCTTAATTATCCGGCAGTATTGGGGAATGATCAGTTCATAACGTTCTGGCCAAGGCGTAATTACATACACTTGTACTGCACAATCTTGGGCAATTAAACAGATATTCTCTAGAAAAGAGAGACCCTGAAAAGATAACAAAGCTTTATCTCGTCCCATACGGGAACTTTGACCACCAGCCAGAATTAACGCCGTTAAAGCCGGAAAATCACTCATAATAACTTATATTCTCCTCTGCCTAAGTAGGGTTTGCTGAAAAAGTTTGTTGGTGGAGTCAGGAGTCAGTTATCAGTTATCAGTTATCAGTTATCAGTTATCAGTTCACTGAGAAAACTCCCCACACCCCACACCCCACACCCCACTTCCCCATCTGCTTAACTGCGTTTCCAAGTATTCCAAGCGACTTTCAAACCGATCAAGAGGCGACGGCTGCCACGATCGAACTTGCTGAGACCGGCTTTAGCACTACCGAGACTGCGATCGACTCCTTGGACAACTTGGCGGGTACTTTTGACCCCTTCATCGATATTTTCGGTTAATTCGCTGATTTCCGCCCCTGTTAGGCGAATTGCTTCTAGAGTCGGGGGAAATTCCCGATGGAGGGTATCGAATAATTTTTCGGCACTGCGGGCTGCCCGGGCTAACTCTTGCAGGGCAGGTAAAGCGGCGATGAAAACCGCCGTTAAACTAACGGCGACTAGCAGTAAAGAACATCCTAGCCAGAAAATAGGTTCGGTCATTTAGTAGTGATTCGAGTGTTGATTATCGCCTTGGGGGGATTCTTGCGAGTCGGGGGAGGGATTGTCCGTGGCTAGACTTTGACTAGCTTCGATTCCAGCTGTCACCGCCTCTTTTAATCTCATTAAAGTATCATCCCAATTACGCCGGGCCGATTCCGATAGGCGATCGGCCTGTAATTGCATCGTCGTGGTCAGATCTTCGGCTAATTCAGGCAAAGCCCGGGCGGATTTTTGCAGAATTCGACGGGTTTCTTTTCCAGATCTCGGCGCTACTAATAAACCCGCCACTGCCCCGATCGCACTGCCCACTAAAACCCCGACGACGAATAAGCCACCGTTACCGTTATTTTTATCTGCCATAGGATTGCCCCTGTACTTAATTCCCAATTTTACGAGCAATTACACTGCTCTTGTGCAGTTTCTTCGGCAAAAATTTTGACCTGTTGCTCTTGGCAAGCAAAAACAGACCTAGAAGGGATAACTTGAGAAAAAACTAGCGATCGGGCAAAACCTGATTTTATGGCTGACTTTGAGCCAATAAGGGAGTGAAAAAGAAGAACCTCTGGGAGTCTTGCCGTGTTTCGACCCCAAAGGTTCCTCTTATACTGAACTTATACTCCTCACACAATATTTATATTACACACAATCCGCTGCTTTTGTCAAGAGGTTTACGAAATTTTTTCCACAGACCTCTGGCCAAATTAATTTTCTAGGGCCGGTAGGCGCTCTTGTCAGGGACAGTTAAGTAGGGGTTGCGGCAAAAAGTTTTTCCTGGGGGCAGGTGGGGTGTGGGGTTTTATCGATTTTCAGGACAAAAGTAAAGTTAACTGTGGGGTAAGGAGAACGTAGGTTGGGTTGAAGCATGAAACCCAACGCCCGCATGGGTTACGCTACCGCTAACCCATCCTACAAATAATTGTACCTCCCTACTTATCAGACTAAATCCTGTTTAAAAGCTATGGCAGAGTGGGGAGAGGGAAGTAGGGGGTGGTATCAACTATTGCCTTCAAGCCATGTTTTTAAATCTCGTTCTGGTTTGGCCACATTGAATAAATGTAAACCAAAATCCTCTGAAATATCTTGACAAATTTTCACTCCTCTGATGCTGTTGCCTTTTTCATCTAAAAGGGGCGAAAAAGTGCCAATTCCCAACTTATGGGGGACTACTGCCGTAATTCCGCCACCGACACCGCTTTTTGCTGGTAATCCTACCCGATAAGTCCATTCTCCCGAAGCGTCGTACATTCCACAGGTAAGCATAACACTGATCACATCTTGAACGTAGTGTTCATCGATCGCCCGTATTCCTGTGATTGGGTTGACACCCCCATTAGCCAAGGTAGCAGCCATCAGAGCTAAATCATGAGCATGGACGAGAATGGCGCATTGTTGACAGTAAAGATCGAGGGTTTCTTCAATTTTATCGCTGACCATGCCAAAATTTAGCATCAGATAAGCCATGGCCCGATTGCGATTGCCGGTGGATTTTTCCGAGAGAAAAACGGGGACATTAATCTCGTGGTCCCTACCCGTATAGCGTTTAAACATTTCTAAAATACGTTTTAGCCTTTCGGTGGCATTCTGTCCGGTGATTAAATCCGTGGTAGCGATCGCACCAGCATTAACCATAGGATTATAGGGACGATTGGTTTTTTCATCGAGCATAATCGAGTTAAAAGCTTCTCCCGTGGGTTCAACACCGACTTTACTATTAACGTATTCCCGTCCGTGATCTTCTAGAGCTAATCCAAAGACAAAAGCTTTAGAAATCGATTGTACTGTAAAGGTTTGCTGACAGTCTCCCACCTCAAAAATCTGACCGTCAGTGGTAATTACCGAAATACCAAACCATTGTGGAGCTGCTAGGGCTAATTCCGGAATATAATCGGCGATCTTACCCGTCTGTAAATCAGAGTATTTTTCGTGAAGATAGTTAAGATAGTTGCGAAAAGGATAGACCAACTTTTGACCAGAATTGACCGGACTAATAAAATCTTTTGGGGAAGCCATAGAGGAGTATAGCAGTTATCTTAATAATGAGTGACAAAGTTGTGGTTTTGGCTAGTCAGTGGCTGGTATTGAGGAGACGATGCCCAATGAAGTTATAATTAGATTAACTGCCGTAATTTTGCTTGTAAAGTCTTTTTGCCGAATTTAGTTACAGTTTGTTGACGCAACCATTGCGGGTGACAACGTTGATCCTGACCTGGCAAAATTTCTAAACAAGCTTGAGCCACCTTTTCGGCATCTCGATAGGGAACGCGCCACCCCACCAAACCATCCTGCAGCGGCTCTGCTGAACCGTCCTCATCTCCAGAAATCACGGGAATACCACAGGCCATGGCCTCTAGGTAAACAATCCCGAATCCTTCCCGGGAGGGCATAACGTAAGCATCGGCTAAACGATAATGGTCGGCTAATTCCTCTGTGGGGACAAAACCCGCGAAAATTACCTGTTTATCCACTCCTAACTGCTTGGTTAAAGCTTCTAACCTGGGGCGATCGTCCCCTCGTCCGATGACTAGATATTTTACTTCGGGATAAGTCTCTAGAATTGTCGGCAGGGCCCGAATGGTAACATCTACCCCTTTATGGATATCCCCCGACCACAACCGGGCCACTGTTAATAAAACTTTGGCATTTTCTATATCATATTTTTTGATTAATGTCAAGGACTTTTCGCCTAAATTAAACTTTTCCTCATCCACCACACAGGGGAGAATTGCTACTTTTTTGGGATCAATAGCGTTAGCCTCACACATAAGATCGCGAGTGTAACGGCTAATTGTCCAGATCGATGCGGCCGCTTGCAGGGCCTGTTTTTGCGAATTTGCTAAAGGTTCCCAGACTTCATTGCCGTAGGTGAGGACGGTGTAGGGTATGCCTAAAACTTGACAGTAAAGACGGGTGAGGGGGGCTAAATTTATATGACCACAAAAAACCCGTTGGGGACGTTTCATGAGGAGAGAAACCAGAAACTTAAGGGCTAATTGAATGCGTCCGAGAGTTGCTGAGTTATTTTTCAGGTAATGAAAGGTAATACCTTGATTTTTGAAAGGATTAGGACAATCAGGGGCATCCCGCAGTAAAAAAACCTCGGCCGCCTCGCAATCGGGCAAAGTGAGATAAGCTGGCAGAACATCCTTGATATAGGATTGAATACCGCCTTCTTGGGCAAAAATCTCTAAAAATAGGAAGATATGAGGCATCATAGAACGTCAGTGTCAAAAAGGTTTAGGTTGGGCGAAAAAATTTTCCCTGATCTCTTATCTGTACTATCGCACTTTCTTGATCTATCTCGATCGTCCCCCAAGTAATACATCCTAACCGCTAACAGTCCGAAAAAGAACAATCTAGTCGATCTTCTCCCGTTTAACTGCCAGAATAAGGGGAATTTCGATGCTGATAGCTAAAATAACTGATATTAGTCAGTTTAGCTGATGATGCTGCCAGGGCGATAGATAGGAAGTGAAGGACGGGGAAATAGTCAGAATTTTCCCGGATGCCAAAGATAAAGCCATTTCTTTGTCCCTGGTGTTATCGAGGAATCTTCCTCTTTTAACGCTAGATATTTTCAGGAATTACTAGAGACAAAAAAAATTAAAGTTCCTCAACTGCGCTGACAAAGGTTACAAATACACCCGGAACGGTTAAGCTTATTTTAATCTCTGTAATTGCTTTTATGGCTCATTTGACTTCTGAAAGACTCAATTTAACCACAAAAATCGCCTATGGTGCGGGGGATTTGGGACCGGCTATCACTGCCAATATCTCGGTATTTTACCTGCTATTTTTCCTGACTGATGTGGCAGGATTATCGGCAGGATTAGCTGGTAGTGTGCTGATGGTGGTGAGAATTTTCGACGCTATTAACGATCCGATCATCGGTATGTGGAGCGATCGAACCCGTACTATCTGGGGTCGTCGCTTACCATGGATGTTATTGGGGTCGATTCCTTTTGGAATTAGCTATTTTTTACTGTGGTTAATCCCGACTAATAACCAATTATGGTTATTTTTATATTATATTTTTATCGGCATTATCTTTAATTTAACCTATACGGTAGTCAATCTTCCCTACCAGGCACTCACCCCTGAATTAACCCATGATTATAACGAGAGAACCCGCTTAAATAGTTTTCGTTTTGCCTTTTCTATCGGGGGCAGCATTCTCTCATTAATTCTCTATATTCTCGTCTCATCGTCCTATGCCAACGATCTCCATCAAGCTTTTTTATTGTTAGGTGTAGTTTGTGCTTTAATGTCGATTATAGCAGTTATTTGGTGCGCTTTGGTTTTGCAAGAACGAGGAGCAAAAGCTATTCTCAATTCTCCCCAGAAAAAAGTTTTGGCAATTGCTTTTATAGTTATCGGTGCGCTTGCCTTGGTCTATGGACTAGGAAAAATTGGGGTGAATCCCAGAGACTTTATCGCTATTTCCACAATCTTATTAGGAATACAAGGGATAGTTTCGGGGTTAACCCTTTACTATGGCAAAACTGAAAATCATCTCAAGGATAGCGCGGCAATTAAACAAAGAGAAGCGGCTAATAATACCGAAACTATTCCCCTGAAAGAACAATTAAAAATAGTTTTTGGTAATCGTCCCTTTTTATACGTTATTGGCATCTATCTTTGTGCTTGGTTAGGAGTACAGTTAACCGCCTCGATTTTGGTTTACTACGTCGTCAGCTACATGAGACTATCGGAAGCAGAATCGGGTTTAGTCGCTTTGGCAGTACAGGGAACAGCTTTAGTGATGTTATTTTTCTGGCAAGCAGTTAGTCAGAAATTAGACAAAAAGATAGTCTATTTTTTAGGGATGACATTCTGGATTATTGCCCAAATTGGTTTATTTTTGCTCCAACCAGGAGAAATAACTTTAATGTATGCTTTGGCAGTTTTGGCAGGATTTGGCGTATCTGTGGCCTATTTAATTCCTTGGTCAATGGTTCCCGATGTGATTGAATTAGATGAATTAGAAACAGGAAAACGTCGAGAAGGTATTTTTTATGCTTTCATGGTACTTCTGCAAAAAATTGGTTTAGCTTTGGGGTTATTTCTTGTCGGTATTGCCTTAGAAACATCAGGGTTTAAACCGAGAATCCCAGGAGAAGCAATTCCCCTGCAGCCAGATAGTGCTTTAATAGCAATTCGCCTAGCAATTGCTCCTTTACCAGCATTTTTTCTGCTCATTAGCTTAATTCTTGCCTATTTTTATCCAATTAGTCGCCAAGTTCACGCCGAAATTTTAGACCAATTAGCAACAAGAAGACAAGAGGAAAAGTAAACATCAGTTTTTTGAGAAACACTGTCAGTTAAACCCCGTAATAATTTTTCTTCTTCAGGTTCCAATCGTTTTGTAAATTATCAAGACAAAGTTATAAGTGGTCGGACAAAAGTAAAGTTAACCGTGGGAGTCAGGAGTCAGTAACCGGTCGTCGGTCGTCGCTCGTCAGCAAGAATTGCCAGAATTACATTTCTTAAGACAGACGACAGAATTTATGTCCGACTGCTTACTATTAGGGGTCGAGAAGGTCGTCACCGACCTCCCCTCCCATTCAGAACCGTGCATGAGACTTTCACCTCACACGGCTCCTAGTTTGACTGTTCCCTTGTTAAGGATACCGCTTGACTTCTTTTGGTTGCCATCTTGGCTTCCATCTGATGCCGATTTATCATCGTGACAGTGGCGGTGTAGCAATTGAAGGTTCTTGTATTCGTCCTTTCCGCCTAAGCTGATAGGGTGAATGTGGTCAACTTCAATTAAATCCGATGGGGTAAAATACTGTCCGCATCGGCTACATTTGCCTTGTTGCTTCTTAAGTAGTTTAGCTACTCTTGTAGGTGTGTCGATTGCTTGTCCTCGTCTGGTCGCCCAGTAAGTCGGGAGCATCTCACCTTTGCAATAAGTAGAAATGCTTAATGAGATCAATAAAAAAGTTAAAAAAGGCAACCATTTAGATAAGCACAGCGATGACGAAGGACTTGCGGTACATTACCAGATTCCCAACTTGCACCAGTAATT
>NZ_JAPZSR010000325.1:0-11600 GCF_027531875.1 Microcystis sp. LE19-84.1B
GAAATTAGTAAAAGCTGTTTGTAAATGTCTTAACCCTTGTTGTAAAGGTACACAGCTTACCTCATTGAGAAAGTCTAATTCTTCTTGCTTTTTCCAATCGGTCAACATTGAAGAAGTTTGAGCATATCCTACTCTTTCTTGTCTTTCATACCATGCTTGTGTTCTGAGATGGAGTGCCTTATTGTAAACTAATCTTACACAGCCCAAAGTGCGCCGCAATAGCGACTCTTGTTCTGGTGTGGGGTAAAATCGAAACGAATAGGCTTTTTCCATATCTCGCATTCTAGCATATATCGTGTAAATGCGCTAATATTTAACAGTAAAGCCGTCGTAGAACGACGGGGTTTCAGACCCAAATTTTCGATGATTAACTAGGATCGAAAAGGGTCAACCACTGCCAAAACCAATCAGACATCAAGATAGAAGATAAATCTAAAGAAAGTGTAAAATTATCAGAAATTACTGATTTTTTTTAGTATTCTGGCCCTGGAAGGCTGATAGTTTCCCCATGAGAACGGCAAATTGAAGATAAAAAAATAACTATTTTTTAATATCTTATAACAGTTTAATCCGTTTTGATGGGAGATAACCTAAAAGTAAAATCATTCAACCTTGATATAGAGATGAAAAAGTATCTAGCAGAGTTCATCGGGACGTTTTGGCTCGTTCTCGGCGGTTGTGGTAGTGCCGTTTTAGCGGCAGTATTTGTGGGTAAAGCCAAGAGTGTCGTAGATGGTGCTGATTTTAATATCCATCTGGGGATTTCTTTTGTGGGTGTCTCCCTCGCTTTTGGTTTAACGGTTCTTACCCTTGCCTACGCTTTCGGGCATATTTCGGGGGGACATTTTAATCCCGCCGTTTCCTTCGGTCTCTGGGCCGGGAAACGCTTCCCCGGTTCGGAACTACTTCCCTACATCATCGCTCAAGTTTTAGGGGCGATTTTAGCGGCGGTAATTATCTACATTATTGCCAGTGGTCAACCTAGTTTCGCTCTGGGAGGCAGTAACCCTCTGGCCACCAATGGTTACGGAGAACATTCTCCCGGTGGTTACAGTTTATTCGCCGCTTTGGTCACGGAAGTGGTCTTGACCTTCATGTTCTTAATTATCATTTTAGGCTCTACCGATCGACGCGCTCCGGCGGGTTTTGCTCCCATCGCTATTGGTTTAGGATTGACCTTAATTCACTTAATTAGCATTCCCGTGACCAATACCTCCGTTAACCCCGCTCGTAGTACCGGTGTTGCTCTTTTATGCGGTAATATGGCTCTCGTTGGTCAATTATGGTTATTCTGGATTGCTCCCATTGTTGGGGCCTTGGCTGCGGGTTTCCTCTACAATAGTTTCTTTGAAGAAACATTAGAAGAAAGACAAGTTAGAGAAGATGTGGAAAGTTACCGCTAAAGTTTGATTGCTTAAAGAGTCAAGTGCTGATAGCGATTCCTGTGGGGTCGCTATTTTTTTCGTCCCCACCGACAAAATTGAGCAGCGCTCGTCGTCCCTGCTCGCCTCGATCGAGTAAAGTAATCTCTAGATAATTTTCCGGCAAAAAAGTTAAACGTTCCGACCATTCGATCGCCACTATCCCTAAATCCACCTCGATTCCCTGCCAATAATTTTCTAGGTACAGCGCCTCGATATCTTGACCCTGCAAACGATACAAATCCAAATGATACAAAGGAAGGCGGCCTTCGCTATACTCGTTAACGAGGGTGAAGGTAGGACTAGCTATAGGCTCTTGAATACCCAATCCTAAGCCAATTCCCTGTACTAAGGTGGTTTTTCCCGCTCCCAAATCGCCTTTTAATAAAATTACACTCCCAGGGGCCAGGGTTTGCCCCAGTTTTTCCCCTAAATTGACAGTAGCTTCTCGATCAGGCAAGTCGATAATCATTTTTTCCGCTAAGTAGGTGGGTGGAATTAAATATAAGATGAACGTAGGTTGGGTTGAAGCATGAAACCCAACGCCCGCATGGTTTACGCTACCGCTAACCCATCCTACAAATAATTGTGCCTCCCTACTTAGGAGGCCAATTAACCACTGATTTTAATATAGCGATCAGAGCAGCTTTCTGACCTCCTTGGCTCTGGGAGACTCAATCTGGTCTTTATGATCGAGAAAAATAGAAGCAGTTAAACTAATCTCTTATCTCTTAGTCTTGCCTTTGGTCAAATAGTCGCCATCAAGACAGAGATAAACGATCGGTGAAACCTTCCGGTAGATTAGACTAAATGGGAGTTGGTTAACTGCTTTTATAAAATTGATTGTTCCCTAACCATCAGCATTATCTAGGGTCGAAGGCAATAAAACAACCGAAGTTTAGGACTTTAAGCCAGAAGTTAAGAAAAAAAGTGAAATTATTATTTTTGAGTAATGGCCACGGTGAAGATGAGATCGCAATCCGGATTATTAAAAGACTGCAATCATCTCCCCACTGTCCGGGTATTACTGCTTTACCCCTAGTGGGTAACGGTTATGCTTATACTCGTCTGGGGATTCCCCTTCTCGATCGAGGTCAAAAAATGCCCTCTGGGGGTTTTATCACCAGGGATGCCAAACAATTATGGCGAGATCTGCGGGAGGGATTATTAGGATTAACCTCCCGTCAATACCGTCTGGTCAAAAATTGGGGCCAAGAAGGGGGAAAAATTGTCGCAGTGGGAGATATCTTACCCCTGGCCCTTGCTTGGTTGAGCGAGACAGATTATGCTTTTGTGGGAACGGCTAAATCAGAATACTATCTCCGGGATGAGCAGGGATGGTTAGATAGTAGCTCGATGATCGATCGCCTCTGGGGTTCCTACTATTATCCCTGGGAACGCTGGTTAATGGCCCGTCCTCGCTGTCGGGGGGTTTTTCCCCGGGATAGTTTAACTAGCAAAATTTTACAACAGTGGTCAATTGCCGTTGTCGATGGGGGTAATCCGATGATGGATGACCTTTTACCCTCGATAACGGGCGATTTTCCCCAAGATTGCCTAACTATTCTGCTGCTACCCGGTTCGCGCTTTCCCGAATCTCTCCACAATTGGCAGCAAATTCTCGCAGCTGTGGCCGCCATGATCGGCCGTTTTCCCGATTACAAGCTGGAATTTTTGGCGGCGATCGCTCCTTCTCTCCCCCTAGAATCTTTTACGGCTGCTTTAATTTCCCGGGGTTGGCGAGAACATAGCACAAATAAGTTTATTTGTCAAGAGGTATTTATAACTATTTCTCAAAGGGATTACGCCGAATATTTAGGCCGCTGCCATCTGGCCATCGCCATGGCGGGAACTGCCACGGAACAGTTCGTCGGTTTGGGTAAACCAGCGATCACAATTGCGGGATCTGGACCACAGTTTACTCCCCATTTTGCCAAACTGCAACAGCGTTTATTAGGCTGTTCAATTCTCTTAGGCGATAGTGCCGAGTCAGTGGCAGACAAGTTAGAATATTTATTACAAAATCCCCCACAGTGGCAAGAAATCGCCGTTAATGGTCGTCAGAGAATGGGATCGGCCGGGGCCTCCGATCGCATTGCCCAATGGTTACTAGACAATTTTTGCCCTTAAATGAAAGTATCGGTCTGATTTTCGCCCCTAGTGGGCCAATCAAAAACAGTTTCTAGGGCGATTTTTTGGGCGCTTGGTTGTTGTCCATAGCTGAAAAGATGGGGAATTTCTCCGCTTTGTTGACGAAACCACTGGAAAACGTAGGGACTACCATAAATAATCAATGCTTGAATCTGTCCGGTTTTCAGCAAAGCTTGATAGATAGCTTTCGTTTCCTCCCCTAATCCGGCACTACCCCGAAAAGGATTACCACGGATGAATACTTGTAGGAGAGTCGTTTCCGGGGAGATGAGGGACTGATTAAAGGTGCTACGGTCGATTATTTGGGTTTGATAACCCCATTGTCGGGGAATTGTCACCGCCGGACAAGAGCGATCGAGAAAGTCACAGTTGAGTAAATCATCGATAATGATTAAATTGCGGCCTTGAGTGGCTTTAATGGGTAAATTACCGCTAACTGTTTGGGAATCTTTTAAAATATCGCTGACAATCTCTAGAGCTTGCGGTGCCGCTAAACTGCTTAAGGATTCTAAGGATGGCTGTCTTTGCCCTAATTTCTCTTTTGCTCGTTGAATACGCTGCCAAGAATCATTAATTCTGGCTTCGCTAATTGTACCCCCTTGCACGGCACTATACACCGCTTCGATCGCTTCGATCGGATCGGGAGGCATTAACAGTATATCAGCCCCCGCCTGTACCGCCCTCACTGCTATGGCGGCAGCACTGGCAATTTTAGTCACTCCTCCCATAATCAGGGCATCAGTGACGATTAAACCCTGAAAACCGAGATTTTGGCGCAGTTTTTCCCCGATAATTTTCGAGGAAAGAGTGACGGGAAATTCGGCATCCCAAGCGGGAATTAACAGATGGCCTGACATAATACTATCAACCCCTGACTCGATCGCCGCTTGAAAGGGGGGCAATTCGATCGCTTCTAGGCGATCATGATCGTGGTTGATGATGGGAAGATCGAGATGGGAGTCATTGCTGGTGTCACCGTGGCCGGGAAAATGTTTGGCCGTGGTCAAAACTGGATAGGAATTCGCCCCTAAAATAAAAGCTTGAGCTAGATTAGCGACGATTTCAGGAGTTTCAGCGAAGGAACGAATATTGATAACCGGATTGTCGGGATTATTGTTCACATCGACAATTGGGGCTAAAATCCAGTTAATCCCGATCGCTAGGGCCTCCTTAGCCGTAATTGCTCCCATTTCCCTAGCATATTCTGTGGCTTTTGTCAAGCTTTTTTCAGCTATTTTTCCTAAAGCCATCGGGGGGGGAAACCAAGTAGCACCGGAAAACCTTTGGCCGACTCCCTCCTCGATATCGGCAGCAATGAGCAGAGGATTATCCCCGGACCAACTTTGTAATTGTTGGCTGCGGAGAGCGATTTCGGCTGCGCTGCCTCCTAAGAGAATCACCCCACCGAGGTGGAGGGTTTCTAACCAATGTTTTAGGGTCGCGTTGACAGGTTCCCAAGCAGGATAGCGGATTTGTTGGTCAAAGAGATAGCCGGAAGCGCGGACTACTATCATCTGACCAATACGTTCTTTTAGGGATAAAATGCGATCGCTCACTATTCAGTTATCAGTTATCAGTTATCAGGTTTAAGTTTTAAGTTCCCAGTTTTGTCTAAATCCAGTTTTGCCTAAATTTAGTTATCCTCTACTGGTCACTGGTCACTGATATCGGAATCGTCATCTTCTGGGGGTCGATCGGTTTTAATATGATCAAGAAGGTGTAACATTCGATCGCCGCGTTCAAGGGAAGAATCTTCTAGGAAGACCACTTCGGGGGTACGTCTGAGACGGATGCGTTGACCGAGTTCGCGCCGGACGAATCCCGCAGCAGCTTTTAAACCGGCCATAGTTTCGGCCTTTGCATCTTTGTTGCCGTAGATAGACACAAAAATCCTAGCGTGTTGCAGGTCGTGGGAGAGATCTACATCGGTAACGCTAACCATACCGGCACCGACCCGATCATCTTTAATTTCCATTAATAACATTTGGCTGACCTCGCGCTTAATTAGCGAGGACACGCGAGATACTCGACGGTCGTTAGCCATAATTTTTGTCCCCTAAAAACAGCGAAACCCTTACCATTGTATCAAGCTAATCCGAGCATGGCTTTGAGGGTGAAATAAAGAAAGGCGAAAGTTCCCCCCAGAAAGCCCACAAGTGCGATCGCTGTGAGGGGATTTTTTAATAAAGGGGCCAACCAGCCGAAAAAGGCGAAGAAAATCCCTAAACTAAAGCTAATCAGATAGCGGGGGTAACGGCTCACGTTATCAAAAAAGTCGCCCATAAATTTTATTTATTATCTTTGTCCGTAAGTAATTATAGCAGTAAGCTTCGATGCTGCCACGCCGCCCGATTAATGGGACTTAACAGAATCTCGAGACTTTTGTACTATTTAGTCGTATAACTATCTGGCTGGAGAGAAATATGGAATCACTCTACTCTAGATAAGTAGCTGGTTATAATTAAATTAAAAATGGATTTTAGGTTCGATCCCCCCTTAGTCCCCCCTTGATAAGGGGGGAAGCCGAAGGCGGGGGGATCCCCCTTGATAAGGGGGGTGCCGATCCCCCCTTAGTCCCCCCTTGATAAGGGGGGCATCTGATAACTTTTAACGCCTACCTACTTACAGTTAAGGGTACAGCTACTTTCAAGATCGTGACGGGCATCGATCGATCCCTGAATTTGGGCTAACTAAAAGAGGATAATTAATAGCCGGATGACAGCGATAGAATAGGGATTTTTAAAACTTAGCTCCAAACTAACTTTTGGATGGGTGCAAGGTTGGCATTGATACCTTAATACCTTGATTCAGCAACGACTAAGAATGCGGTGCTGGGGTAGAGGGTGATTAGATGGATAAATTATAATTTTTAAGAAAATCTTAAAAAGGCTGTTGTATGGAAAAAATCCGTCTAGGATTACAGTTATGCTCGTCGAACAGTAAGGTCGATAATAAGTTCGCAAGAATAGTTAAAATTAAACACTTATTTCCTAATTCATGTATATCCTATGTTAAAAATTGCCACAATTCCCTATCCAATTGTCACAAAATACAAAAGCCTGTTTGGACAGGCAGAACCAATAGTAAAAAACCCTATTTGGTTGAACTGTTTTGCTCGTGGTGTCGATGGTCGTGTTTATCGAAAGTGGTTCGACAACAACGCCGGGTGGAAACCATCTGACTTTGATTGGCAGCCGCTTGGGGGAGGGATTACGGATTACCCCGTTGCAGTTGCATGGTCTAGCAATCGACTTGATATTTTTGCCCGCGGTGTTGATGGCGCTCTGTATCACAATTATGGAAGTAACAACGATAAACCTTTAGCAGGATGGGAACTACTGGGTGGTCTGATTCAAGGTTCTCCTACAGTTGTTTCTTGGGGAAATAATCGAATCGATATTTTTGCCCGTGGCACGGATAATGGTATTTACCACAAGTGGTGGGATGGGAAGGGATGGAAACCCTCACAATTAGATTGGCAACCCCTGCTGGGGGTTGAAACATCTGAGCCTCCTGCCGCAGTAACATGGTCTAAAGGTCGTTTAGACGTTTTCGTACTCGGTTTAGACGGGAATGTCTATCATAACTATGGAAATGGCAATCCTAACAACTGGAGCGGATGGGAAACACTAGGTGGCTCACCGTTAAAAGGATCGCCAACGGTTGTTTCTTGGGGGGATGAGAGGATTGATATTTTCGTCCGGTCGTGGGATGGTACCATTAAACACAAGTCGTGGGATGGAGTATTTCCCTGGAAACCATCACAATTAGATTGGTATGATGTGGGTGGTCCAATTAATACCAATAGACCTGGTACATCTGACCCTCCTGCTGCGGTTGCATGGTCCAAAGGCCGGCTAGACGTATTTATACGCGAACAAAAAGATGGGGCTGTGTATCATAATTATGGCAATGGAAGTCCTAGCAGTTGGAGTGGATGGCAATCACTGGGGGGCAAAATCCAAGGACCTCCTACAGTTGTTTCTTGGGGAACTAACAGGCTTGATGTTTTTGCCCGTGGGATGGATGATGGGGTTTGGCACAAGTGGTGGGATGGCGTTTCCCCCTGGAAGGGTTGGGAATTATTAGATAAACCAGTGAGTCCATCAATCGTTGTTTTTACTACAAAGAATCAAACTGGTGGAGCCATAAGGGTTAGTGGTAAAGGTTTTACCCCTGGTGGAAGAGTCAAGTTCTATGTTGAGAATCTAGTCAATCAAAAGAATCCATTCCATCTGACGGAAGATCTTGCAGATGCACAGGGACAGTTTTCGGAAAAAACTAATTTCTTCCAGGCCAACTGTTGGCGAAATCAAGTTAATCCTGCTGTAATTCGCGCAGTTGATGTGGTGACTGGTGCATCAGCAACAGGGACATCAAATGCTTATACTTGCTAATTGTTTATTAAGAGTGTAGAGTGTAGGGTGCGTTAGGCGGCTATCAATTTAGTCAAAAAACCAAAATTAATAATTCGCCGTAACGCACCACCTCTATTATTAAATTGGTGCGTTACGCTATTGAAGGGCGCACCCTACGAGTAATATGACTACAAGCTTTACTTTCTAAGGCGGATTTGGTATGACAGTTTGGCCTTCCCGACTTTATGGGGTACAATGTTCGTAGGCAATACATTGATCTCTTGCAAGAGGGAAGTAAAATGATTATTAGTCTGATAAAAAAACAAGAAAAATAAAATCTGTTCCCTGATCCCAACTAGCAATACAAATGTTCTATCACTTACTTATATGGATATTCAAACCCTTTTAGAATGGACAGATAAACAGGTATTAGAGAAAACCGGTAAACATCTTGATTCATTGCAAGAATCCATCTTACAGGGTATTTGGGAACATCAAGATTACGAAGAAATTGCCAAAGATAATCAGCGCAGTTATGACCATATAAAAAAAGAAGCATGGAAATTATGGCAACTGCTATCAGATGTTTTTGAAGAAGATATAAAAAAGTCTAATGTTCGTTCTATTTTAGAAAATAAAGCTTCATCTATTATTTATCACTTTGTTAACTATCATTGTAATAATATCGGCAATAACCATATAAATATCTGTAGAGAAAATAATCCCTATTCAGAAAACAACTTAAAAAAGTCTTAAAATTTTCCAGATAATGATCATCAATCCCCCATAATTAACCTAACAAAAGCCCCTGAATTAAGGTATAACTATGGACGTAAGTTAGAAATATCAACCTTAAAAGAATGGCTAGATAATAAAACTAGATTAATTACTATTTATGGGTTAACTGGAATCGGAAAAACAGCTTTAACCCTTAAATTAGTTTCAGAAATTGCCCCACAGTTTGATTATATTATTTATCGCAGCCTGGAAAATATTCCTCAATTAATCGCTCTCAAAGATGATCTAAAACAGTTTTTCAACCAATCTCTATCAACCCCCTTACCTGATATAATAGATTATCTAAGCTCCTATCGTTGTTTAATTATTCTTGATGATGTGCAGAATATTTTTAAACCGGGGGAATTAGCAGGTAAATATTTAAGCGACTGTCAGGATTATCATAAATTTTTTCAGCAAATTGCTACCACATCTCATCAAAGTTGTTGGATTTTAATTAGTTGGGAACTTCCCAGAGATTTTGTCACCTTAAAATCCGATAAAATTAAAACTTTATACCTGCAAGGTTTAACAACAGAATTTGAAGAAATCTTCAAAGAATACGGTTTAAAAAGTGAGGAGAAATGGACAGAACTGAGGGAACTTTATCAAGGTCATCCTAACTGGTTAAATATCATCTCCTCAACCATTATTGAACTATTTGATGGAGAAGTATCCTTATTTTTAGAACAAATGAACAATGAAATTTATTTAGGGGATATAGAAAACTCGATCGAATGTCATTTACAGCGTTTATCCGCAGCAGAAAAAAAGGTGATACACTGGTTAGCTAATCAAACTGAAGCGGTAGAAAAATTTCCTAAAACTGCTAATCTTGACCTTTCTCAATCCCAATTTTGGGCAGCTATTCAGTCATTAATGAGACGCTGTTTACTGGACAAATTACCATCAGAAACCTCGTCCTATTTTCCCATTAATCCTGTGTTTAAATCCTATCTTCAAAGAAATCCTAACGATTAGGATTATCTCTTTACAAATAAATGCGATCGCATTTTTACCTTTAACTATTTTGTAAGACTTGTAAGAATAAATTTGGCGATAAAATTTGTGTATGATAATGCTTTAGCGGTAAAATGTGTTTTTTATCTAAAGAAACTAGATAATCAGCACCTATTTCGTAAGCGGCTGCCAAAAACATATTAAGTAGGTGGGTGGAATTAAATATAAAATGAACGTAGGTTGGGTTGAAGCATGAAACCCAACACCCGCATGGGTTACGCTACCGCTAACCCATCCTACAAATAATTGTGCCTACCTACTTATCATTTGGATCAACCTGATCGAGTAGCGTTGCTTGATAAATGCCTTGAATTTTGATAGCAGTATAAAAAATAGCCCTTAAAATATCCTTAATATCATTTCTGTCAATATTTTTCACTAATAGTTTTTCAACCAATTCCTCCAATAATTGAGGAGAAATAACTAACTTAAATCTACCCTCTCACCAATAACGAATAATTTGACAAGGCACACTGGATTTTTACTTAACAAAGCTGAAAGAAAAACCGAAGTATCAAGAATAACAAGAGGTGAATCTTGAGCAAACATCATAGTAAATCAGATTCTTCTAAGTTTCCTGAAATTCTCACACAAGCGTCATCAAATTTTTGCCAAACTTCATGATAACAATTATCGGGCATATTTTGAACCTCATTTAATGTTTCCATAATCAAATCTTTGGCCTGTTTTCTATTTACATTTTCTTTTAAAACTTCTAAATGCTTGTGTAACTGTTCTAATAACCATTGTTTATCTTCAAACGAAAAATTTCGTAACTTTTGTTCCAGTTCAATAATTTGAGGGGCTATCATAAAATTAACTCCTGACCAAGATTAGTTTAGTTTAATGATAACAAAAGCTTCAAATTTAAAGCTTCAACTAAAGATTACCTTGTTATAAATATCTGCTATCTCCACCTCAACCCCCAAAGAGTTTAAATGAATTATCTTATCAGATTCATAAGCTGTAAACAACCAAAGATCGCCTTCCTTTTGAAAATGTTCAATATAACATTTTTCCTGAGAAATCAATAAATATTCCTGAAAAGTTGCAATGGTTCGATAAGCGGCAAACTTTTCTTCTCTGTCGTAACTTGCCGTTGCAGCAGACAAAACCTCAGCGATTAAAACAGGATTAATTAAAGTATCTTTGCGTCCTTCTTGATAAATAAGAGGTTCAGGCATCACCATAATATCAGGATAGGTAGCTATTTGACGCTCAGGTATCCATAAACGCTGATCGGTGACAAAAACGGCATAGGGTTGATTCTTTAGTCCAGTATATAAAGCCACTAATAAATTACTAATAATGCGATTATGAGTCGGTGTCCCTCCTGTCATAGCAATAATTTTTCCATCCAGATATTCATGACGAGTTTGGGATTGTATTTCCTGCTCAAAATATTGACTAAGAGTATATTTTCCAGTGAGAGCGGTCATAATGATGATTGTTTAAGAATAAACATTTTCCAGCGTTTTTCATTGTTCCCCAATTCTAACAACAAAAAAGCACCCCCTCGCGGGAGTGCCTTTTCGTTCAGACTAGGAATTAACCATTGATAGCGGGAGCAATCAGAGCTACAGGAGCCTGTTCACCACTAGCTAAGTCTAAGGGGAAGTTATGAGCATTACGCTCGTGCATTACTTCCATACCGATACCAGCGCGGTTTAACACATCGGCCCAGGTACCGATTACACGACCTTGAGAATCGAGAATCGACTGGTTGAAGTTAAAACCATTGAGGTTAAACGCCATGGTGCTAACACCCATTGCCGTAAACCAGATACCGATTACCGGCCATGCACCCAAGAAGAAGTGCAGAGAACGGCTATTGTTGAAAGAAGCGTATTGGAAGATTAAACGTCCGAAGTAA
>NZ_JAPZSR010000237.1:0-5597 GCF_027531875.1 Microcystis sp. LE19-84.1B
CGCGCTTCCTACCTCGTCTCCTACCTCGTTCCAGGGTTCTACCTGGGAACGCTATTTTCAGGTTCTACCTGAAGAATAATATATTTAAATTAGGCAGAGCCTAAATATTTGGTTACAAGGTTCTACCTTGTAACCAGCGAAAGAGAAAACGGGTTTCTCAAAGAAACCCGTTTTCTGAAATGGCGCTTAAGTGCCGCTGCCGCCCCCAGTAAGCCTAACAGCACTCCCTAGCATTAAACCGCCCAGGGTGATAAAACCAAGAAGGCTAGAGGGTTCGGGGACGCTGACTGCTGGAGTCGGAACTGTCAGTACGGTTGAGATTCCATAGAACTGGTATACTTCAGAACCTGACTTAACGGATTCGTTGATCCACCCTGACCCCAGGAAAGCGCCCGCAACACCGACGATAGCGACATTAGACCCGATCGCCCCTCCACAGCACCCGACCGTACCATCATCCGAGGTTCCAGACCATACGAAAGTAACACCTACGGATTCTTGGGGAGTGCGATCAATGCCGGTTAATATGCTGCCATCCCAGAGATCGGCATTATTGTTGGCAACCCGGTTGCCATCTATGAGATAGATCGGAACACCCGTACTCGATGGATTAGTACCTGTATTATCACGGGCAGCGACTGAATCCGTAGAACCGATCACCTTCCATTCGATCGTATTAGGGTTAAATCCTGCCGCATTTAAAGCCACATCGAGAGCCGTATCAATCCCTGGGGTTCCTCCTCTGGCATCATTGGTAACAAATTTATTGTAGTCGTCGATGTTGGTGCTTGTTGCATCCCGTGTGCCGTCAGTAACAAACGCCAAACGATACTGATCGCCTGGATTCAAGCCGGGGGGTACGACCACCAAAGCAGCTTGTGCCGCACTAGCCGTTACCAGAGTCGCAAGGGCAACTCCAGAAACAATTCCGAGTTGTTTTATTTTCATGAAAAGAAAAGGGTTAATGGTAAATGATTTGAGTGCGTGACATTTAGATTTGGGTTAAGCGATAGGGCAACCCAAAACAATGACAAGCGAATGCTCAAAGACAAAATACACACTTCCCCCCCCCGCATTGTATCAAAAGCTACAATTTAATAAATATTTACATTCCTTTCCCCCAGGGCTTGCGCCTCTTGTATATTGGAGAAGTGGTAGGGTGTAAGCCCTTTTTTCGAGAGGATTTGCTGATCACCGGGACCCCAAGAGAGCCATCTGATCACTGATAAACTGTTGACTATCTAAATTACCCGTTAAGACTGCATTAGAGGTAAATATTTCATGAGCCAAACGATCACACCTTCTTCCTTAAAAGCTAGTTTAGCCCCCAATCCCACTAGAGCAGCAACGGTGGACGATGGGGGAAATGTGCTAGGGGAATTTCTGCAAGAAACTCTGGCCATGACTAAACGTCTGTTCATCCAATTACAACGTCGTCCTTCAACCCTAATCGCGGGGGTAATTCAGCCATTTATGTGGCTGATTTTATTCGGGGCATTGTTTTATAATGCTCCCCAAGGTCTATTCGGCAACGATCTCAGTTATGCTAAATTTCTCGCCCCCGGGGTGATTGTCTTTACCGCTTTTTCTGGGGCTTTAAATGCCGGTTTGCCGGTAATGTTCGATCGAGAATTTGGCTTTCTTAACCGTCTCTTGGTAGCACCTTTAACCACTCGTTACTCGATCGTGGCCGCTTCTACCATCTATATTATCGCCCTCAGTTTCATCCAAACCGCCTCGATCGTGGCCGCTAGTGCCTTTTTAGGGGCCGGATTGCCTAGTTTAGCCGGATTAGGTGCGATCGCTTTGATTGTTTTCCTAATAGTTTTGGGTATGACTGCCTTAAGTCTCAGTTTAACCTTTGCTCTCCCCGGACATATCGAATTAATCGCCGTCATTTTTGTCACCAATTTACCGCTTTTATTTGCCAGTACCGCCCTCGCTCCCTTAAACTTTATGGCAGATTGGTTAAAAGTAATCGCTAGTCTCAACCCTCTCACCTATGCGATCGAACCGATCCGTTATATTTATTTCAATCAGCACTGGTCTTTTGATAGCATAGTCTTACAAACCCCTTGGCTTGACCTCAATTTCTTGACAGTTTTAGCCCTGCTCTTAGCTTTTGATCTGCTAATCCTTTTAGCAATTCAGCCCTTACTTCGTCGTCGTTTTGCTTAAATCAGTTATCAGTTATCAGTTATCAGTTCACTGAAAAGCCTGTAACTTTCTCAAAACCAAAAACTAGATAATTTTCTGAGGAGTTAGTTAGATTATGAATACTCAAAAAATGTTGATCAAATCGTCTTTATTTCTAGCTACTATTTTATTAGTCGGGGCTGGTTTTAATCGGCAAGTGTTAGCTCAAAGCTTGAACCCCAGTCAGCCGGATTATCAAAAAAATGAACGTAGTTCCGATGGCAGGGATGCTCTCGGTGGTTTTAATCCTCTAGACTTGATTCATAATAGTAATTTTCGCCGTAGCCGGGACGGATCGGAGTTTCAGGAAGATACTCGCAATAATATCAACGAAGCGGCCGAGGAGTTTAAACGCAAGCAAAGAGAACAACTGGAAAATCTGCAAAATTCTGCCCCAGAAACCAAATAAAACCCCTTTTTTGAGTAGTTAGACACAATTAATCGCACATAGGTAGGTATTGAAAACTTTCAGATGCCCCCCTTATTAGGGGTAGATCCCCCCGCCTATCGGCACCCCCCTTATCAAGGGTAGATCCCCCCGCCTATCGGCACCCCCCTTATCAAGGGGGGCAGGGGGATCGAACCTAAAATCCATTTTTAATTCAATTATAACCAGCTACTTATCTAACTACCTCTTGCCTATTGCCTATTGCCTATCCTAACCAAGAGGTTGATTTTGTCCTATTGCTTAGTATATATGATTGCTAAGTACAGATGATCTGAGAAAGAGCAGTAACCGAAGATCATTGGGGGGTTTATCTTAGACGAATTTATATTAAACTTAGGATTGGTTTATTGAATTATCGTCTTATTAAAACTGTGGAAGTAATGGAAATCGGGCAAAAAGTCAAGGTCTGTCGCTTAAGAGACCGCGTTAACTCGGACGTAGCGGGTAAATTGGGTAAAGTGGGTGTCATCAAAAATTTTAAGATGACCGATGGCAGCGGTGTTGGTGCTGTTGTCCAGTTCGATGATAAGACCGCTACTTGGTTTTTTGAAGATGAACTCAAACTCATCTAAATATAACGCTTAGGAATTAATTATGTCCTTAATTTTGACCTTTTTGGGCAAGGGGGGCAGCGGTCGCAGTACAATAGCGATCGCTTCGGCAAAGAAAATGGCTGGTCTGGGGTCAAAAGTTCTCTTGATCGGTCAAGATTCTAGTCCCGCTTGGGGATTACTACTCAAGGCCTCCCCTAGCTCCTCTATTACCGAAATTGCCCCCAATCTCGCGGTTATCCAGCTTAATAGTACCCATTTACTAGAAAAAAGTTGGGAAGAAGTCAAGGAATTAGAAAAGCAGTATTTGCGTTCTCCCACCTTGAAAAATGTTTATGGTCAAGAGTTGGGCATTTTACCCGGAATGGATCAAGCTCTAGCCTTAAATTTCCTGCGCGAACAGGATAAAAGCGGAAATTACGATGTCATCATCTACGACGGCAGCGGAGATATCAACAGTCTGCGAATGTTAGGGATTCCAGAGGTGGGCAGCTGGTATTCACGGCGTTTTCGGCAGGTTTTCAGCGATTCCGAGATTGGTCGCACCCTTTCTCCCTTTTTCCAACCAATCGCCGCTGCCGTGCTGAATTTCTCCTTTAATCCCAACGATTTAGGGCAGAAGGGCGATAATAACATCCTAGACGAGGGGCGCTCCGCTTTAGCTAATCCTCGGCGAGTTTTAGCCTATCTAGTCACCAATGATGATCCAATTACGATCGCAGATGCCAAATATCTTTGGGGTGGGGCGCAGCAAATCGGTTTAAATGTGGGGGGAGTGATTTTTAATCGCTGTCAGAGTGCTACGGAGGATTTTGCTCCGCTGCCGGCTGCGATTTTACCCGACCGTCAAGGAGAAGATTGGCAGGAGTTAATCGCCGAGTTACCCAATTTTCTCACGGTGCAGCCGCCCAAACCGTTAATAATCGATACGGCAGCCGGTCAGGTCAAGGTTTATTTACCCGGATTCGAGAAAAAACAGGTAAAACTGACGCAATCGGGTCCAGAATTAACCATCGAAGCCGGGGATCAACGGCGTAATATTGATGTACCACCGCCTCTGACCGGACGAGCGGTAAAAGGGGCCAAATTCCAAGACGGTTACTTAATTATTTCTTTTTAAGGGATTATGTCGAACACCGAGATAGAAAACAAGGATAATCGAGGCGCAAAAACTCGCCAATTATTGGGCATGAAAGGGGCCTCATCGGCAGAAACTTCCCTCTGGAAAATCCGCTTACAATTGATGAAGCCGATTACTTGGATTCCTCTAATTTGGGGGGTTGTCTGTGGGGCTGCTTCATCGGGGAATTATACTTGGTCTTTAGAAGATGTCTTAAAAGCGGCCACCTGTATGTTACTTTCCGGTCCATTGATGACTGGTTATACCCAAACTTTAAATGATTTTTACGATCGAGAAATCGATGCAATTAATGAACCCTATCGTCCAATTCCTTCGGGGGTAATTTCTATTCCGCAAGTAGTCGGTCAGATTTTGGTTTTATTAGCAGGTGGGTTAGGAATATCTTATCTGCTCGATCGCTGGGCCGGTCATGATTTCCCGCTCATGCTCTGTTTAACCCTATTTGGTTCTTTTATTGCCTATATTTATTCAGCACCGCCTTTAAAATTAAAACAAAATGGTTGGCTGGGAAATTATGCCCTCGGTGCCAGTTATATAGCCTTACCTTGGTGGGCAGGTCACGCCCTTTTTGGTCAGTTAAATTGGACAATTATGATCTTAACCCTCATCTATAGTCTGGCGGGTTTAGGCATTGCTGTAGTTAACGACTTTAAAAGTGTGGAGGGTGACGAAAAATTAGGCTTAAAATCCTTGCCAGTTATGTTTGGAATTACCACCGCAGCTTGGATTTGTGTGATTATGATCGATGTTTTTCAAGCAGGAATTGCTGGCTATCTGATTAGTATTCATCAGAATCTTTATGCCGCTATTTTACTGTTATTAATTATCCCTCAGATCACTTTCCAAGATATGTATTTTCTGCGGGATCCGCTCAAAAATGATGTCAAATATCAAGCCAGCGCCCAGCCTTTCCTAGTGTTAGGAATGTTGGTGACAGGTTTGGCTTTAGGTCAGGGGATACTCTGAAGATTGTAGTTAATAAAAACTGTAAATATCCAGTTTATTAGGACATAATCGCCTTGAATTGGGCTTCTGTTTACGGTAACTTGATCCGTCAAGAGGGGAGAAAATAGATTTTGAGTTCGATCCCCCCTGCCCCCCTTGATAAGGGGGGTGCCGAAGGCGGGGGGATCTACCCTTGATAAGGGGGGTGCCGATCCCCCCTTAATCCCCCCTTGATAAGGGGGGTGCCGATCCCCCCTTAATCCCCCCTTGATAAGGGGGGTGTCTAAAGGTTTTTAATATCCACCCACTTAGTATT
>NZ_JAPZSR010000164.1:0-6707 GCF_027531875.1 Microcystis sp. LE19-84.1B
GATAATACTAGACCAAACCAAAAGAAGTCAAGCTGTATCCTTAACAAGGGAACAATCAAACTAGGAGCCGTGTGAGGTGAAAGTCTCATGCACGGTTCTGAATGGGAGGGGAGGTCGGTGACGATTTTCTCGACCCCTAATAAATATCAAGTCCTCTAGCTAGAGTCGCAACAGTAAGCCCAGAAAAAATGCGCTAGGGCAGGGTTGACTAAATCGACGAAGCAATCGCTAAATAGGAGTAATTTCCGTCCACTTCTCCCCAATCCTGAACGGGAGAGGCAGAACCGAAGAATTTCTATAAAATTTCGGTAAGGGTGGAAAAATCAAGTAAGTTAGCGTTAGGGCTTAATCTTCGCCACGGAAAGGTAGAACTATGACAGTTTGTGAATATCGGCCAGGTTTAGAAGGAATTCCCGCCGCCCAATCGAGTATCAGCTTTGTGGATGGGCAAAAGGGAATCTTGGAGTATCGGGGCATTCGGATTGAGGAACTCGCCGAAAAAAGTACCTTCCTCGAAACCGCCTATCTCCTTATCTGGGGTGTTCTGCCCACGGCGGCGGAACTGGAAGAATTTGCCGATGAAATCCGTTATCATCGACGCATTAAGTACCGTATCGAAGACATGATGAAATGCTTCCCCGAAAAAGGCCATCCCATGGATGCGCTACAAACTTCGGCGGCGGCTTTAGGTTTATACTATGCCCGGCGGGCCCTGGATAATCCCGAATATATCCGTCAGGCAGTAGTGCGGCTATTAGCGAAAATCCCCACTATGGTGGCGGCGTTTCAATTGATTCGCAAAGGTAATCATCCCATTCAGCCCAATGATAGTCTTGATTATGCGGCCAATTTCCTCTATATGTTGACGGAAAAACGACCGACGGATTTAGCGGCGAAGGTTTTCGATGTCTGTTTGACTCTCCACGCTGAACATACCATGAATGCCTCGACTTTTTCGGCCATGGTGACGGCTTCCACTTTAACCGACCCCTACGGTGTCATCGCTTCAGCAGTGGGAACTCTCGCCGGCCCCCTCCACGGTGGGGCAAACGAGGAAGTATTGTTAATGTTAGAGGAAATCGGTTCGGTGGCTAATGTTCGTCCCTATGTGGAAAAATGTATCGCCAATAAACAAAAAGTTATGGGTTTTGGACACCGGGTATATAAAGTTAAGGATCCCCGGGCGACGATTTTACAAAACCTGGCCGAACAATTATTTGCGGAATTAGGTTCCGATGAATACTACGATATCGCCCTAGAATTAGAACAAGCAGTGGTGGATATCTACGGCGAAAAAGGTATCTATCCTAATGTGGATTTCTATTCGGGATTGGTCTATCGGAAATTAGGCATCCCCAATGATTTGTTTACCCCGATTTTTGCCATCTCCCGGGTGGCCGGTTGGTTGGCCCACTGGAAAGAACAATTAAATGCTAACCGCATTTTCCGTCCTACCCAAATCTACACCGGAGAACACGAAGTCCCCTATACACCGATCGAACAACGTTCTTAGATTTTATCGCCCATTTTTAATGGAAACACGGTTTCTCGCCTTTGTCAATCCCACCTAGGCGAGATTTTTTGTCTCATTTCCTGTTATATTTATGGGGCAAGGAAACAGTCCAGCGGCTTTCACCTTGGTCAGTTTCGGTGTATATAGCCAGACAAGGTCTTTACTTCTAAGTTAGTCGGACAGAAAAATATTAAAGATTATGGTGAAATTTTGGCGCAGATTAACGGTATTTTTAATTTCTTGTTTATTGCTGATTTCCCTAACTGCTTGTGGTAATCCAGTTAGACGCAATCAAGTGGTCATATCGGTATTAAGTGACCCAAAAACCTTTAATGCTGTTTTATCGGCCGAATCCCCGAATATTTTTGGTTTAACCTACGAAGGACTATTAACAGAAAATCCCATTACTGGCAAAAAAGAACCAGTCTTAGCAGAATCTTGGACGATTTCCGATGATAATTTGAGCATTATTTTTACTATGAGAGAGGGTTTAAAATGGTCGGATGGTCAACCCTTAACGGTTGATGACGTGGTTTTTACCTATAAAGACTTATATCTAAATCCTGATATTCCCAACAACTACCGCGATAGTTTAAGAATAGGATTAAAAAAAGAATTCCCCGTTATCACTAAACTAGATAATCGCCGAATCGAATTTAAACTACCCGAACCTTTTGCTCCTTTTTTAGATGCTGTCAGTTCACCGATTTTACCTAAACACGCTTTAGAGAAAGCTATTCAGAAAAAAAGCCCCGATGGTAGGTTGGAATTTCTCTCCACTTGGGGGTTAGATACTCCTCCCGATAAAATTGTTTTTAATGGTGCTTATAAACTCAAAGAATATATCACGGGACAAAGGATTATTTTTGAGAATAACCATTACTATTGGAAAAAAGATGCCCAGGGACAACAATTACCCCATATAACTTCAGTAATTTGGGCAATTGTTGAATCTCAGGATACAACTTTACTGCAATTTCGTTCGGGAAGTTTAGATTCTATTGGGGTAACTCCCGAATTTTTCTCCCTCCTAAAAACCGAAGAAGAAAGAGGCAATTTCACTATTTTTAATGGGGGACCTGCCTACGGAACCCAATTTATCAGTTTTAATCTCAACCAAGGCAAACGCAACGGAAAACCCCTAGTAGAGCCGATTAAATCCAGGTGGTTTAATAACTTAAATTTCCGTCAAGCTATTGCCTACGGCATTAATCGTCAAAGAATGATTGATGATATCTATCGAGGGTTAGGACAAGAACAAAATTCTTTTATTTCTATTCAATCGCCTTTTTACGATAAAAACCTGAAAGGTTACGATTATAATCCCGAAAAAGCCAAAGAATTATTATTAGAGGCCGGATTTAAGTATAATAGTGATAATCTGCTAGTCGATGCCGATAATAATCCCGTTAGATTTAACCTGATTACTAATGCAGGTAACAAAATCCGGGAAGCAATTGGGGCGCAAATTAAAAATGATTTAGCCGCAATAGGAATTCAAGTGGATTTTCAAGCGATCGCTTTTAGTAATTTAGTTGATAAACTGAGTAATAGTCTAGATTGGGAAGCACATATTTTAGGTTTTACCGGCGATAATGAACCCCACGCCCCTAATATTTGGTATGTAGATGGAAATCTCCACGCTTTTAACCAACAACCTCAACCGGGTAGTCCTCCAATTCAAGGCTGGCAAGCGGCGGATTGGGAGAAAAAAATCGCCGATTTATACGTCAAGGGTTCCCAAGAATTAGACTTTGAGAAGCGCAAAGTTATCTATAATGAAATTCAACAACTTCAACAGGAATACGTCCCGTTTATTTATCTTGTCAATCCCCTCGCTTTGGGGGCCGTGCGTAACTGCTTTGAAGGAATACAATTCTCCGCCTTGGGTGGTGCATTCTGGAATCTAGAAGAATTAAAGAAAACCTGTGGAGGTGTTTAATGACTCATTTTGGCATTCTTTGTCCCACCGCTTCTGGACATATTAATCCTCTCCTACCTTTAGGAAAAGAGTTACAAAAACGCGGTCATAAAGTTACCTGTTTTTTAACTCTTGATGGTGAAGAAATGGTGCAAGCAGCTGGCTTAGATTTTCAGGCAATTGCACCCGACAAATATCCGAAAGGCACATCAGCCAAAAGTTTAGCCGAAATTGGTCAATTACAGGGAACAGCCGCCGTCCGACGCACGGTAGAATTAGTTACTAATTCTACAGCGACCCTCTTTGAAACTATCCCTCAAGAGATGCGTCGCCTGGGAATTGATGCCCTAATTGTCGATCAAGTCTCCCCCTCAGGGGGTACAATCGCAGAAAAATTAGCTATTCCCTTTGTCAGTTTTGCCGGGGCATTGGTTTTAAATCGTGATCCGCTTATTCCGCCCTTTATGACCACTTGGGACTATAATCCCTCATTTATCGGGGTTATTCGCAATAAAATTGGCTATAAACTCCTTGACTCTCTGACGCGTCCTCTGAATGAGTTAATCAACCAGCAGCGTCAAGAATGGGGGTTAATTCCCTATCAAAACATCAATCAACGCTATTCTCTCCTTGCTCAAATTAGCCAACAACCCGCCGAATTTGAGTTTCCTCGGTCAAATTTACCCGCTCACTTTCACTTTACTGGCCCCTTTCACGATTCCTCCACCAGAAAAACGATTCCTTTTCCCTACGAAAAATTAACCGGACAACCCTTGATTTATGCTTCCCTCGGTACAATTCAAAATCGCCTACAATCGGCCTTTAATGCGATCGCTGAAGCCTGTGCCGATTTGCCGGTACAATTAGTTTTATCCTTGGGCAATAGCGACTCTAACATTCAAATAACGACCAAAAACGCCCTAGTTGTTCCCTACGCTCCCCAATTAGAGCTTTTAACCAGAGCCTCTCTTACTATCACCCACGCAGGCTTAAATACTACCCTAGAATCTCTTGCCCAAGCTGTACCGATGGTGGCCATTCCCATCACTAACGACCAACCGGGGGTATCTGCTCGGATAAAATGGTCGGGGACAGGGGAAGTGATACCGATTTCCCGTCTAGAAGTTCCCCGTTTACGAAAGGCCATTGAAAAGGTGTTATCCTTCCCCAGTTACCGAGAAAATGCCCTGAGAATGCAAAAAGCGCTACAGAAGACAGGAGGAGTGAAAATGGCCGCCGATATCGTCGAAAAAGCCATTTCTACCGGCCAACCAGTCCCATCGGTATAATAGCTAGGGTCTGCTGAAAAAGTTTTTCCTGGGGACAGGGTGTGACCAACTGTCTGCATCATAACCGATATTGACACTCTGCGCGCTAAAGCGACGCGGATTCTAGCACAGAATTAGACCAAAATCTAATTCTGATGGGCATTGTCAAGATGCCTCTAGTAACTCTGCTCAAATCTAATTTAAGCATTGTCTTTACTTTTCTTAGAATATTTGCGCCGCCGTTACAATCGGCATTGACTAACCAATTATCAGCAGTACGATATAAACCGCGCTTAATTCGTTTTCCTGAAGACTGCCACCCGTCGGGTTTTTCACCATATTTAGGGAGCTTCGCATTGTCCAAAAAAGAAGCTTTTGAGGTATAACTTTCTTCCGTCTCAACAAACTTAATGTCGTATTGTTCGCAAAGTTGAACAATTCTTTCCTTAAGTTTAGCTGTGGTAATTTGTACAAACTTTTGATTATTTTTCGCCCCCATATTTGACTCGCTTTTCTGACCTTGATTCCAGCCAAAAACAATAGTACCAATGCCATGGATAAGACAATGATTGATTACTATTCTGGCTGCTTTATTAACGGCATCTCTCATTTGTTGATTACGTTTTTCGGTGACATGAGCTAAAGTTCTTGACCAAAATCCTTGAGGTTTTCCTTCTTTCAATGTCGCTATTTGTTTGTTGTACCATTGGTTAACCGATTTAAGATGTTTTCCATCAATAATAAAGCTGGTTTCAATATTAGAAACACAAGTTAACCAATTATTTAATCCGTGATCTATCCCTAGTACCTTGGTTGAGTCAAGATGCGTCGGTAGGCTTCGCCCCTCTTTGAGTTCACAATGTATTTGTTGATAAACAAATTCTGCATAAAGACAAGTATTTCTAGGAACTATTCTGACTTCTTTAATTAATTCCCATTTTAAATTAACAGGAAAAGGCAGAAAAAATTCTGTTAATCCAAACCACGCTCTAACTTGCTCTCCTAGAGGGAACCTTATTTTGCCCTCGATTAACTTTAACCATTTTTTAGGATAAGTAACCGTAAACAATCCTCCGCTTTTACGATACTTCGGGACATTAGGCTTTTGATTTAACTCTCCTTTAATAGACTTTTTTAAAAGTTTCTTAAAAGATTTAAAGGATTCACCAACATTTAAGCAAGTTTGCTGCATTGACGAAGCATATCCAGGCTTAAAGTGAGGATTAAACTTCATTTCTTTTGTCAGATCAAATCCAGTAACAATCTTACCCGTCTTAAACCAAATTTGACGAGCATAATAAACAGAACAATTGTATAAACTATTCGACTCACGACATAGATATTCAATAATTGCTCTTGTCTCTTTGTCTGCTTTAATTAAACCTTGCTGGCATCCAAACAATTTAATTTACTCCTGCTAACGGAATAATATTCATGTTAACCTATTGGTTGTTTACTGTCAAGCTATCAACCAGTATATATGAGAAAAGATTCGTTTGGATATAGACACAACAACCATTCGGTAGGGCTTGCAACTATTCACTTAGTTTGGATTCCCAAACGTCGTAAGCCAGTGCTAAGGGGCGACATTAAACTAAGATTAGCAACAATCTTGGAATCGGTTGCATCTGATAAAGGTTGGATTATTAAGGCTAAAGAGATAGCCCCAGATCATGTTCACTTGTTAGTAGAATATGATGAGAAAACAGCTATATCTGAAGTGGTCAAGGCTTTTAAAGGAAGAAGTTCAAGAATGCTAAGAGAAGAATTTCCAGAATTAACAAAACTACCCTCTCTTTGGACAAAAAGCTATTTTTATGACACTTCTGGTAAAGTTAGTACAGCAAAAGTAATGGCTTATATTACTGGACTTCCCCGTTGACAAAAAGCCATAACCTGTGCTGTAGAAGGGATTAAAAGAATTTCCGCCGCCTCGTTACTGGGTACAAATCAGGGAAACTCCCAATAAATCTAACGCTTTTTGTTGCAGTTGGGTCGGTCGAGT
>NZ_JAPZSR010000388.1:0-2337 GCF_027531875.1 Microcystis sp. LE19-84.1B
TTGGTATCAGAGCTATCAGATTTTTAGGGCTAATTGTGCAGCTGCTGGGCAAACAAATTAGCCTGTAATTCAGAGCCGGCAATCATTTTGACGATTTAGATAAAATTTTCAATGTGACAGTTGAGGGTGCGGAATGTGGGATAATAAGGTTTTAGGACTGATCGTCATCATGACTAATAATGCCGATAAATGGCTACTAAAAACCCCAAAATCCCCAAAACCCTAATTCCCCAAAACCCCAAGTTCCCATTTCAGGTTAGGTTTAAGTATCGGGGGTAACTTCTAGGGATTGGGGAAAAAACCAAAAAGTTTAGCAGCGCCTCCCAAGACAGCGACCACCAAAGCTATCAGAATCCCCCGGTTGGTGAACTCCTGATAACCAACCCGTGCCGTTAATCCCTCGATTTTCTCGTCTAATACTTTAATATCGCCTTTTAACTCGGCCTTGAGTTCGGCCTGTCCGATTTCTACTTTGGTTAGCCGGTCCTCTACCTTGTCAAATCTCTCATTCATGCGTTTTTCAAGGGAGTCGATTTTACTCTCAATTCTGGTTAGGACAGCTTCTAGGGAATAGGTGACGGTTTCGTTAGACATTTGCTAAACTCCTAAAGTTATCAATAGTTTTCTTTTCGGGGTGTGAGACTGGAGAATTTTAGGGATTGTTACCGAGGAAAAGAATTCTGATAGCAACGGTGATAATTGCACCGATAGCGGCACTCATGGCACCGATAAGGATAGGGACAATCAGACCTCGAAAACCCTGTAGGTCAGAAATAGCCTTAACTAGAGTGTATTGCTCATTTTCTACTTTTTCTAGTCTTTTATCCATCCCTTCGACTTTCTCAGTTAGTTTAGCTTGTCCTACCTTTAAATCATTTACATCTCTTTGCAGGGTATCGATTTTCTGATTGACTTCCTTGATGCTGTCTTTAATTTCCTTAAGGACCGATTCTAGGGAATAGGTGACGGTTTCGTTAGACATTTTGCCATACCTCTATACAGTTTGGGTTTTTTGAGCGGTCATTTATTATGCTCATAAAGCTCGTAGCCTTGCCTAGTAGTCAGTTCTAGGGATTGGGGAAAAAACCAAAAAGTTTAGCAGCACCTCCCAAGACAGCGACCACCAAAGCTATCAGAATCCCCCGGTTGGTAAATTCCTGATAACCAACCCGTGCCGTTAATCCCTCGATTTTCTCGTCTAATACTTTAATCTTCTTGACAGGCTTCTTGGACAAGATGGACAACAATTGTCGGCTCGGCGGCGGAAGCCAGTAACATGGTAATAAGACTGCCTATTTCACCCTCTGCTCCCACCGCTAGGAGCTCCCCAACAAGTGCAGAGGTCAGAGGACATTGCTGCTCAACAAGAGCGATGGGAAGTTTCTCCCAAGGGTCAATTCCTTGCCGTTCTGCTGCCAGAATTCTCTTGAAGACCTCTTGAAGAGTCGTCTGGTCCTGAAGCGAAGGCATGAGTCGTACTACGGCGAGAGCGCAAACAGGTTTTTTGAGTGCCTCTAGCAACGCATAAGCAGCGTTGAAGGAACGAGTCTGGTGGTTTAATTCTCTTAAGGCTTCTATCATCAGCGTTCTAAACAACTCTTCATCACATCGTTGAGCGACCAGTTCTTGGACCGCCCGCGCCCGTGCTAGGTTTTTTGAGGTGAACCAATCAGGGCATGAAGCCAGAAGCACTCGTACATCCTCAAAATCAAGGATTCGTGGCGGCTTGAAGTAAGCGAGCAGCTCAGTTCGCAACAGTTCATCAGTAGCCGATGAGTAAACCCGCTCTCGCACAATCTCGACCAGTTGTTGTTGAATGCCCTCATCAGCGATCGCTAGAAGCTGAAGGTAGGCTTTGAGAGCAGCCGAATAATCGCCCTGTTTAAGCTGGTGCAAGAGGCGCTCATAGCGATCTTGTTCTTTCTCGACCGGGTTTCCACTGCCCAAGGCATTGAGGTACACTTCCCTGTCCGAGTCAGTTTCAGCAAATCCCGCCAGCCGCTCAAAAATTCTTCGAGAAAAACTTTCCATGATTAACTCTTTTTGCGCTCGTCTTCAAACCTCAAACTCAGTGAACTGAAAACTCACATCTGATAACTGATCACTGATAACTGATTAAAGTACCATTTCTCTGGTGGCTTCTGCATCTATGGGTTTAATCAGATACAATCGCAATAGGTCCCCGAAGATACCTAACTGTAAGGGTAGCTTACGCATTGTTTTTAGCCATTGGGGAGCGCTACTTTCATCGATCGCTTTTAATTGTAAATTACGTTCGGCACAACGGTTTAAACGAGGGAAAAATTGGGGATGCTCCACATTTAAAATGGTGGGAAA
>NZ_JAPZSR010000009.1:0-22149 GCF_027531875.1 Microcystis sp. LE19-84.1B
CCGGCAAACGTGGCCTGTGGATTGCGAAAATTGGGCATAAATTCGGCTTTTATCGGTTGTGTGGGCAAAGATCAACCAGGAGAACAGTTAATCGCCTTGCTAGACGCTCTCGGAGTCGATACTACTGGTGTACAGTATCACCCCACCCTACCCACCCGACAAGTTTATGTCACCCGCGATGCTGGGGGAGACAGACATTTTGCGGGTTTTGGCGGCAGAAAAACGACTGATTTTGCCGATACTGCCCTTAATGCTGACCTATTGCCCGAAAATCTGTTTAAAAATGCCAATTATCTAGTGATGGGAACCCTAGGGTTAGCCTATCCCCCGGCGAGAGCTGCGATGATGCGCGCCCTGCAATTGGCTAAAATTTACGGGGTGAAAGTATTGGTCGATATCAACTGGCGACCGGTTTTTTGGCCTAATCTTGAGGCTGCCCCTGATATCATTCGAGATTTTATTGCCCAGGCCGATTTGCTCAAATGTAGCGAGGAAGAAGCATCATGGTTATTTGGCACTGATACCCCCAGAGAAATATCATCACAATACCCCAATTTAGGGGCAATTCTGGTTACGGGCGGCGCAAAAGGTTGTAAATATCATTTAGGCAAAAATAGCGGTAATGTCGAGGCTTTTTCTGGGGAGGTAGTGGATACAACCGGGGCGGGGGATGGCTTTGTGGCGGGTTTTTTGGCTCGTGCTGGTCTGGGAGGCGATCAAATCGAGGAAAATGCCGATTTAGCGCGTAAGGCGGTGATTTATGCCTGTGCGGTGGGGGCAATGGTGACAAGAAGAGCAGGCGCGATCGCATCCCAACCAACTCGGGAACAGGTGGAGGAGTTTCTAGCGGCCTTTGAATCCTAGAAACTATACTAGGGTTTGCGGCAAAAAGTTTTTCGTGGGGGCAGGGTGTGACCCCCCCCAACCCCCCCCGACATCGGGGGGGGGTTGCCTTTTGCCTTTTGCCTATCCTGATATTTCACCTATACTCAACCGATTTAGTATTATTTGCCAGTTTTTTGGTCAAACCAGTCTAAAACCCGATTCCATGCCCACCAGCGATCGCTATCGCCCCACTGACGCTGACAGGATAAACTGCTGATATAACCCACATGACCACCATGGTTGGTTAAGAGTAGATCCACATGGGGATTATCAGCGATCGCCGCTTGCAGATCGGGAATAACTGCGGGGGAAAAGAGGGGATCATCGGCTGCGTAGAGGATAAAAGTGGGTTTAGTTAAGTAGGGTTGAAAGGGCAAGGGACTACTAGCGGCATAATAGTCAAAAACTGTCTCAAATCCTAGCTTTTTAATCACTAATTCTCGATCGAATCCGGCAATCGTGGTGGCGCGAGTAATTGCTTGGGGATCGATATGATCGGGATGAGCCTTATGGATGCGTTTGGCTAACTTGCGTAGTTCCCTGGCGATCGCTTTTTCCAAATGTTTCCCCCAGGTATCCTGGACGAGATAGGATAAAGAACGATTAGAGTCTAAATTAGGACAAATTACCGCACCACCGCCGATATCGATGGGATCGATCCCCATATCTTCCTGATTCTCTGCCGATTTAATTCCCCAGAGGGCCAATTGTCCCCCCAGAGAGTAACCCGTGAACCAAAAAGGAGCGGGACAGCCCATTTTTTGGGCTTGGGCGGCAATATGAATGAAATCTAGCCCTTCATAGATACCATCGGAGGTGAGAGTCGGGGATAATTCGGCTGTCTTACCGTGGGCCCGCCAATCGAAGAGGACGACTGCGTAGTTTCTTGCTACGGCTTTTCTGCCTAAAATTCTTAAAAACCATTGATTATCTAAGTCTCCCGTGATGCCGTAGGTGCCGATAATGGTTCCTTTCGCTTGCGGGGGAATGGAAAAAATCCCGTAGATGGGGACGGCATTGGCCCCGGTGAAAATGGTTTCTTGATAGACTGGTTCGGGAATAGCGATCGTATTTTGCCAGGTTTCTCGCGCTTTTAGGGCCACATAGAGGGTCATGGCAAAACCGTTTTTCAGCAATGGGGGCGGAGTGTAGGTGAGATTATCGGTCCTCGTCCTCGGATGGGCAAGCATAGCAGCACAGGGGATTCAAAAAGTCAAGAGGGGGAGACAAAAATTAACTTATGCCCACCGCTTTCTTAAAAATTGTAAAGCAAATTGTCCCAAGCAGCGATCAACTCTGGCAGGGCATTGGCCGACCAATTGCCCTCACAACCGCGACCTTGATAGAGAATCAATCGCAGGGAATAATTATCGGGAAATCCTGCCGCTTCTAACCATAAAAGCTCGCTTTCCGCTTCACAAGCAATACTTTCTTCATCCATTAATTCTGTGGCTATGGTTGCCATAGTCGCGGTCAATTGTGATAGTAACCGACGCAAATCTTGCCACTCGGCCTCGGTTAATTCGATCGCCCAGTCATCGCCACCAATTAATCCTTTATAAACGGCTGCCGTAGGATTCCAACCGAGTCGCCAACCCGAACCATATTTGAGAATTTTTTCCATAATTTTCTAGAATTTTAATAGGTCGGCATCTCCCGGTTTTGATAATGATGGACGACTAGGAGAAGGACTAGGAGAAGGACTAGGATTGGGGGTTTCTTGGGGGAGAATAGCGGGGTTATAAATTTCGACGAGAAGGGTGACTAACTGCTGCCGTTGACGACGATTAAGACTGTTAATCGCTTTGATATCGGCAGCCATGGGATTAACGGTAAGGGTTGCTTGTCCGGGATAGTTTTCTTCGCTGATTTTCTCGTTCACTCCTAGATAATCTCCTAGGGTTAATTGCCAATCAAAACGGATGAGAGTAAATCTTTTTTTGGTATCTTGATGATAACGAAGAAAGCGACTTATTAAAGTATTATTCGGATCGATCGCTCCTGTGTCTCGACGGATATAGTTATTTTCTTTCGGTAAATCTGGCATTGCTTGATAAATTTGTTGAGCAACTGTTTCGGGTCGTTGAATTTGGCTCATCCCGGTGGATTGCCAGGATAACCACCAGAAAAATATTCCTATTCCTAGCCAGAATATTAATAATATTATTCGCTGAATTTTCAGCTTTTGAGGAAATTTTAAGAGCATATTAATCAAGAAAAGATTGAAGTTAATTATCTAGGAACAGTGGGGATTTTTCAGGAACATTTCAAGAGGTTGGGAATGTTATAATCATCTAACAATACCCCAACTCATCTAACTGTAACACCTAGGCTCAAAGTTACCCCAGTCATCCCCATCATAGCAAAGACTGGACACGATCGAGAGGCCAGTAAACTTTATAGGCTTGACCAACGATATAACTTTCTGGCAAAAAACCCCAAGCATGGGAATCAAAACTATGGTTACGATTATCTCCCAAAACAAACAGGGTTTTTGGGGGTACAGTCATAAATTCTATTTCATAATTGGCTAACTCGGCGGTGTAGGGTTCCTCGATAACTTGCCGGTTGAGATAAACTTTACCCCTGCGGATTTCAATGGTATCCCCGGGAATAGCGATGACTCGTTTGATAAAAAAATCTCCCGAATTAGGCTCTAGTTGCTTAATTTTTTCGGGAGTTCTAAAAACAATTATATCGCCTCTTTCCGCTTGATAATTACTGGATTGACTGACGAAAACGCGATCACCTACTGCGAGGGTAGGCAGCATGGATTCGCTAGGAATCTCGAAAAATTCTATTTTTTGATGTAACCAATCGGGAAAATAATTACAGATAATTCCCCAAGTAAAAATTGCTGCCACCATCAGCGCCAAAATGGAACGATAGGTGTGACGATGGGGATGGAATTGATGGGGGAAAGTGTGATAAACATGATAAATAGCGATCGCTGTAATTAAAGGCGCAAGAAAGAGGATATTAGCAAAAAAATCAGCCATTTTCAGGCTAATCTGGGATATAGTCAGAAAAATTATCCCTAAGCTCACCTTATCAGCGTACAATTGCCCCAAACCTGGCATAATCCGGTTAGCGAAGACGGCAAACCATGGGTTTTTTTGTTTCCGGGGAATTTTCTCTAAGCTGTTATTCTGTCTGGAATAATAAACACTCCAGTGAGCGTCAAAAATATTGCTAATGTAAAGGACAACCAGAGCAACTATTCCCCCTAATCCCCAGCTTACAGGGCCATTGGGGCTAAAAATTGACCAAATTGTCACAATTATTAATATTACTTGAGTGATCGCCCAAATGGTTGCTTTTTGGTTTTTGTTAGCATACCATTGTCCCAAGCCGGGGAAGAACATCGAGAGATTGACAGCTAACCAGGGATCTTTTGCCAGTGAATTAGTCGCATCAGGAGGAGAAACAGCCGAAAAAAGGGGGGGTTTGCTCATAGTATAGACCTATTGCCAATTCAGTGAACAGTGATCAGTGAAAACATATTAGGAATAATACTGCTCGCTTAATACATACTGCTCACTTAAAACTCAAATCTGATAACTGATAACTGATAACTGATAACTGATAACTGATAACTGATAACTGATAACTGATAACTGATAACTGATAACTAATATAGCAACCAACAACAATTAATGCTCTTACTGCAATTTAGCACATCTCATTACTGTCGCAAAGCTCGTTTAGCTCTAGGTTATAAGGGGATTGATTACCAAGTAGAAAATCTCACCCCCGGACTACATATTCTCAAACTCAGGCCCCTAACCAAAGGGTTAACCACTGTCCCCGTTTTAATGGCAGCAGATGAGATTATTGCCGATTCTACTGCCATTTTCAGATATTTAGAAAAGGTGGTTCCTGTCCCCTCTTTTATTCCCGCTGGGGAAAAGGAGAAAAATCAAGCTTGGTTACTAGAGGATTGGTTAGATGAAAGTATTGGAGTAGCGACGAGATTTGTCTATTATGATTATCGCGCTGGAGAGGGAAAAGCGATCGATCCTTCCCTGAGTAGTCAAATAATTATTAAGATCGTGCGACAACAATATAAAATCACCCCAGCAAGGGTAAAACTAGCGGAGGAGCGCCTAGAAAATGCCCTCAAGATTCTAGAATATTGGCAAAATCAGGCCTATTTGGTGGGAGATAAATTAAGTGTAGCCGATATTGCTGCCACTGCCCTACTCAGTCCTCTGGCTCTAATTCCCAGTTATCGTCAAAAATATCCCTGGTTGTTTGCTAGAATCGGGGAAATTCATCAACAGTGTCGAGAAAAATTGCCCCCCGGTTTAAATTAAATGCAGCGAACGACCAAAATTATCATCCTCATCTCGATCGGTTTCTTATCGCCCCTAAAAGCCCTTGCTTTGCCCGCTCCTGAAGATATTCCTGAAGAAGTTTTACGAGCAGAAATTATCACTTCGGCTCGATCGCCCTTGGATAATCAACCCCTAAATGCGGCAGAATATGCCTTACTGGAAGAACAATTAGCCACCAGCATTTATCCCCCCCAAATTAATCCCAAGATTCGACAATTAATTGCCCTGAGAAGATTACAAAAACTCCTCCAGATATTGATACCTTTTTATCGTTAAGATCGAAATAGCCGATCTCCTTTGGCAAGAGTGCATCTGCTAACCAAAAAGTTAGAGAGGATTGGAGCAAGGCGATCGCTTTTATCACCAGCAGACAAAAATCCCGTGTTATGATTAATGAAAAAATCATAAAGTTTTGTAACAAACCTTGACTGCTATCCTCCACCCCCAAGAAAAACCCCTGCTTAATCGTCCTTGGTACTCCCTGTCCCCTCTCTGGCAAGGAGACGAAACCGATGTGAAACAAGGTTTACCCCATAGCCAACTCGCGCCTCCTTGGCAGATTTTAATTCTCGGCGATGGTTCTCCCACCCGTCATTTACAACTTTTAACTGGTGAAAAAACGGAGGTGGATGTGATCGATATGTCCCCCATCGGCGACGATGAGGATGGCGCACCGATGAAAATTAGCCTGATTCCAGGACCGAGATTGCGTCGTCAAGTCTGGTTACGCACAGCTAGTGGTCAAAGGTTAGCCTATGCCGCTTCTTGGTGGTCCGCCAATCAAGTGGACGAATATCTAGAAAATCGTTCCCTACCGATTTGGGAAAGTCTCTCGCGGCTGCACACGGAATTGTATCGCGATGTGCAGGGACTTTATTACGGTCATTCCCCGGAATTAGAAATAGCTTTTGGGGAAAAAGGAGCATTTTGGGGTCGTCATTACCTATTTTGGCACGCTCGCCAACCCCTTACCCTGATTTACGAGGTTTTTTCTCCCTGTCTCCGTAAATACCTCGGCGAAATGAGAATTGATCAATTAGGATAACTGCCGTAGATAAGTAGTCGTGCAAAATTAATTTCCTAGTGAAGATAGGCAAGAGGCAAGAGGCAAGAGGCAAGAGCGGGGTTAGATATGTGTAATTAATTTTGCCTAGGTACTTATTTCTATGTAGTTCAATTAGCTAATCTTTGGAGAGAATTAAATGATTTTTCTCCGTTAATTTGGCCGTCCAACCCGGTTCAATCACAATCGTGCTAATTTTTTCGATAATAATTGCAGGTCCTGCCAGACAATCAAAAGGTTCCAGATCTGAACGCTGATAAATTGGCGTTTCCCGCCATTGATTAGCCATAAAAACTGCTACTCGATCGAGGATAGGAGGTAATTCTCCCATCGGACGGGTGCGAGTTAAAATTGCTTCTTGGGGACTGTCCATAGTCTCGATCAATTCCACGGCGATGGACTCAACAATTAAAGCTTTTTGTTCTTGTTTAAACCCATAACGTCTTTGATGTTCCCGTTCAAAATCCTGACGCATTTGATCGCTAAAATTAACCGCTAAAGTGGCATCACTGCCTTGATATTTTAAACTGACTTGCTGCCGCACCTGATTATAACCCTCTAATTCCCGACCTGCTAAAACTTCTAATTCGTTCATTTCCGTGAGTAACTGCCCGATTAAATCAGCATTTAACGGCTGTTCGATCGCTTTTTCTTTAATTACCCTCAAATCGGCCAAACCCATGCCGTAGGCGCTTAAAACCCCGGCGTAGGGATGGAGAAAAATGCTTTTCATTCCCAGAGTATCGGCAATTAAACAGGCCACTTGACCCCCGGCACCGCCAAAGGTACAAAGAGTATAATCACTGAGATCATAACCCTTTTGCAGAGAGATTTTTTTAATCGCATTAGCCATATTTTCCACGGCAATTTGAATAAACCCCGCAGCCAGCAGTTCAGGACTATTATTACCCCCCATTGTTGCTGCCAATTCTTGAAACTTTGTCAGCACAATCTCTCTATCTAGGGGTAAATTTCCCTCTTGTCCAAAAATAGCGGGAAAATAGGCAACTTGAATTTTTCTTAACAAAACATTAGCATCGGTAATTGTTAATGGTCCACCCCGTCGATAACAGGCAGGTCCTGGATTAGCTCCGGCACTTTCTGGTCCGACTCGAAAACGATAACCATCATAGACTAAAATCGAACCCCCACCAGCGGCCACGGTGTGAATACTTAACATCGGCGCTCGCATTCTTACGCCAGCAATTTCGTTATCTGTTTGCCGCTCGTATTCCCCTTGAAAATGAGAAACATCGGTGCTAGTTCCTCCCATATCAAAACTGATAATTTTGCTAAATCCCGCCCTTAAACTGGTTTGTACTGCCCCAACTATTCCCCCCGCAGGACCGGATAAAATGCTATCTTTGCCCTGAAATTTATCGGCGGTGACTAAACCGCCATCGGATTTCATAAATAGTAAGCTAGTCTTCGGTAATTGCTGGCTAATACTATCAACATAGCGGCGTAAAATTGGCGATAGATAGGCAGAAACTACTGTGGTATCTCCCCGGGATACCAGCTTCATTAAAGGACTGACTTGGTGGGAAATGGCTAGGTGAGTAAAGCCGATTTCTTTGGCAATGGCTGCCACTTGTTTTTCGTGGTCAGGATAACGATAACTGTGCATAAAAACAATCGCACAACTTCGGATACCCGCTTGATAAACTGGTATTAAATCGGCTTTAACTTGGGCGGGATTAACGGCGATTAATTCTTGTCCTTGACTATCGTAGCGTTCGGCCACTTCGATAACTTGTTCGTATAATAAAGAAGGAAGAATAATTTGACGAGCAAAAATATCGGGGCGATTTTGATAGCCAATTCTCAAGGCATCTTTAAACCCTTTGGTGATTAACAAAACCGTGCGCTCTCCCTTTCTTTCTAACAGCGCATTGGTGGCTACCGTTGTTCCCATTTTAATCACTTCGATGTTGTCTAGGGAACCGCTAATATCTTTAATCCCTTGAATGACTGCATCTGGGTATTTTTCGGGATTTTCCGAGAGCAGTTTATAGAGAACAATCCACTGTTGATCGGCAAGGGGAACAATCAGAAATCTAGCGGCATCTCTAGCTAGTCGTTCAATAATTTCTGGTCGATCGATTATCGCCACGATATCGGTAAAAGTTCCCCCTCGATCGATAAAAAATTTTAACATAATCCCTTCCAGTTCTCAGAATCAATTAACAATTGTGCCTAATCCTTTTAAAATAAACTAGATTGATTTATCTGAGTAAGCAAAATGTCCACAGGAATCGCTATTTTAGGGGTAGGACGTTGGGGAGTGCATTACGTCCGTCATTTTTCTCAACATCCCTCAGCACAAGTAGTGGCGATCGTTGACTCCTCCCCCGAAAAACTCCGTCTCTGTCGCGATCAATTTAATCTCGATACTAATAAGGTTATTTTAGCCAATGACTGGGAATCTATTCGCAATCACCCCGAAATCTCAGCCGTAGTCGTTGTTACTCCTGCCATCAGCCATTATCCCCTGATTAAAGATGCTCTTAATTTAGGTTATCACGTCCTCGCCGAAAAACCCTTGACCCTCAATCCCCAAGAATGTGCCGAATTAACGGAATTAGCGGCGCAAAAACAGCGTATTTTATTAGTTGATCATACCTATCTTTTTCATCCAGCCGTTATCACCGGACAAAAAGTCCTGCAATCTGGTGGCATCGGTAAACCTCTTTATGGTTATGCCACTCGCACTCACCTGGGTCCAGTTCGTCAGGATGTGTCCGCTTTGTGGGATCTGGCTATTCACGATATCTCGATTTTTAATCATTGGCTAAATAGTACACCTGTATTGGTACAGGCGCGAGGAACGGTTTGGCTACAACCTAATCTAGCCGATTTAGTCTGGTTAACCCTGATCTATGGCGATGGTTTTCAAGCGACTATTCATCTTTGTTGGTTGAATCCCGATAAACAGCGACGCTTAGGGATAGTTGGCAGCGAAGGGACTTTAATTTTCAATGAATTAGACTCTCGATCGCCTTTAACCCGACAAAAGGGTTATTTTGAACGTCAGGAAGCCTATTTTATTCCCCGGGGACAGGAGACGGAATCTATCCCTATTGCCGATGGTGAACCCCTAAAAGCATTGTGCGAACATTTTTTAGAGTCGGTGGCTACAGGTGTTAATTCTCCTGTATCTTCGGGATCGGTAGCGACGGAATTAGTCAAAATCCTCCAAGCAGCAGAATTATCTCTAGCCAGAGGTGGAGAGATTGTGCGCTTAGAATAGGGAAAAATGGGGTTGATAAGCTGTTGACTATCTAAATCACTCGTTAAGACTGCACTGGGGTTGAGAGCAGGGAAACGAGCGAGCGCTGTCTGCTTAGTCGATGTGTTCGGCAATGATGCCAGTGCGACGGTTGCGGTGAGGTGAAATTGAGAGACTTTCTCAGAAAGATGAAGTATAACCTAATTTGCTAGTGCCTTCGGCATCGCACTTTAACCCACAGTTTCAATCAATGTGCATGGTGCGTTCCCCAAAAATCTATTAGTGGAGCAGTAGGAGCCACCTTAGGGAACGCACCCTACCAGCTGAATTCACCCGCCATTTTGGTCTATTTTCCAGCATCAGTGGCTTTTTGACAGTTTCAATCAATGTGCATGGTGCGTTCCCCAAAAATCTATTAGTGGAGTAGTAGGAGCCATATTAGGGAACGCACCCTACGGCTAATTCAAGTAAAGCTTCCTCCAAAGTTAAGGGAGTTTCATCTTTAACGTCTATCATGGCGCGATAGAGTCCAGTATCTTCATAGGTTTCTATTATTTGTTGATAATCTTCAAAATTAATGATAACTTGCTGTATCTGACCTTGATTATCCATAATCAAGTCTTGAGCAAAGGGATAATCTTTGATGTTCATAATTAATTGTTCCTCATTTTGCTTGGGTTTCTAATCCCCTTCTAATTTGATATTGATTATTTTCTATAAGAGAACGAGCAGCATCACTAAGATTATCATCACCTTCGATAAACCATAAAAAGGTATGGGTATCCATTAAAATTTTCATGGCATATAGTTCTCAAATTCTTCGATGGGATCATCAAAGTTGTCAAGCATTTTAACGATGCCTTTTGCGCTTCCATATTGGGGATGTTTAACAGTAGTAGGAAGAGAAATAATTTGAAAGTCTTGACCTTCATTATTCTGGATAATAACTTGTTCACCTTTTGAGGCAGCTTTAAGGAGTTCAGAAAGTTGATTTTTAGCTTCATCTACGGTTAGTTGCATCATGGTTTTACTGGGTTAAATTTCTCAGATAATAATATAATTTATCGTGATTTAATCCTTGCTCAAGTATTGTTCAAGGGTCACATAGTCGCCTGATTGATATTCATCCCGAACTTGTTGAAGTTCTGCTAAGGTTTCCTCGTCGTCTTGATAGGAAGTTTCTTCTGCTTGAAAAATTTGTTGTTCTAGTATTTCTAATAATTGTTGTTTTTGCGTTAAGTCAAGGGATTTAATCGCTTCGGTTAGAGATTCAAAAGTGATTTGAAGATTGATGGTGGTACTCATGAAATTTCTCCTATTTGGATAAAAAGTTAAATTTTGAGAATTGCTTTAATTTTCATGGTTGGTATAGGTGATCAAGGGTTTCTAATCTTCTTCTAATGTAGCCTGAATTTTTGCTAATCGTTAGTTAATAGAAGTTATCCAACAAACGGGAACCGCTATCACGTCAATGGTTTCTTTATTGTCAAACATTTCTAGGAGATAACCTGCTTCTAATTGTTGTTCATTAGGAGGTAAATATTCAATAATTGTTCCCTGATCACCTTTTTTTAAAATAGTGTCGGGGACATCTCTACATAATTTGACTTGTTGAAAAAGTTGGACGGTTTGCATTATTCATACTCCTTAATTTTATCGTAGTAAAGAGTGACAAAATTAGCTGTTTGATTATTTTTATCGATCTGCCAAATACTAATTCACTTTTTCATGCGGTTCTATATAAACTCTATGTGATTATACATTTCTTCCGGTTCAAGAATTTCCCAGATTAAGAGTAGTCCTCGAATTATTTGACCAATAGATTTACTTTGTTGGGGACAGTAAGCAATTCCTGCATGAGTTATAGATGATTGATTGATTGATTCTTAAAAAATCAGTATCTTGAGTAAAAATTACGCGACCATTGGCTAAGGCAAATTGCAATTGTATTTCATCAGATACCCCCAATAAATTTTCTTCTGGAGTGGTAGTAACATCAAGGCCTCGATGGCGCAATCCAAGAGCAATACTATAGCTTACATTTTCATCTAGGTGAAATTTAATCTTGTTACCCATTCATTTTTCTTAGTTTTTCTTGGACTAGAGAAGGTGTTTTAGCTTGCATTTCCTTGGCAAAGGTATCATCATCTGTGATTTGTTGTCTAATTTCTTCAAGGTGATCGTGATAGTAAGAAAGGGCCGCGTAAACATCAGCTAAAGTAATGCTGGGATAATGATAAACAATTTCATCGGGTGACATTCCCAGGCGTTCGTGCCAAATAACGACATCTTGGACTTTGATGCGATGACCTGCGATGCGCGGTTTACCGCCACAGGTTTCCGGGGTAATTTCAATATGATTGATTAAAGTTGTTGTCATTGATAATAACGAATTTGTCCGATTATAGGGTCACAAGGAATCTGCGCCCGAATGTCATATATATTATATCACGTCAAGGTTTATAGAATAATTTTATTATGACAACTCTTATAAACCTGAAGCTAATTGAGGCGCGACAATAGTTTCTAGGGAAAAAGCATTCAGATCCGTTAAGTTTCTGGCCCGTTCCAAGGTGATTGCACAAATTTTCCCATTTTTATCAAGATCGACTAAGGTATTTTCATTGATTTCTTGAGTCTCGACAATAGGATTGTTATTGAACTCTAAATATAGAGTATCCGTATCTTGAAAGTAGGTGATTTTCATGGCTTAAAATTCCTGTAGTTTAAATAAGTTGTAAGTCATCTTTTTCTAAGTCGTTAAGAGATTGATTCGTGATGAGAGAATAAAGAACATCGGGGTCTAAATCAGCCCCATTTTCCCAATAAATTGTTCCCCAATCAGGATTAATTTTGACAGTTTTAAAAAAATCTAAGTCTTTGAGCGGTTGAAAAATGCCAACAAACTCGATAATTTCTTCAAGATTAATAATCCCCTCTTGATTATCTTCAAATTTAAGATAAAGTTGATAATTATTTAGGGGTTTCACTTCAATAATATCTTTTAGCATGGTTTATTCTAATGGGAGGATTGGTTGTAAAGGTTTATTAAGTCTAGCAAGTTGCCAATTTTCCTTTAATTCTTGTTGATGAATAGCAGCCCATTCAATTACTAAACCAAGAATCCTTGGAGACAATTGACCTTGTAAAATAGTGAGATTTTTAATGTCAATAATCGCCTTTTGTTGATTATAGCGAACATGAAAATGAGCAGGTGTATGGTCGTTATAGTACATAGTGATAATAATTCCTAAAAAACGACTAATTTCTGGCATTGCGAATTTAAGATTATCTATAATTTGTGTTAAGTGGTGATAACAAGCTGATCTTTTGTTTCCAATTCTAATAGGATGGGAATTAAGTCTTTGGCAATATCAATGACAGCATCTATTGTATCAGCTTCAGCGACAAGTCCTTGTATATCGGGACTGGTGGCGACATAGTAATCTTGTCCGTTTTCTTGAAAGCGTTCAATAGTGAGGTTAATTGGGTTTTGCATGGAAAATCAGTAAGGTTTAAAGTTTGCCTGTTAGTTTTTGTGATTAATTTGCTCAAGTTTCTTCTTTTCAGGTTTACCATAATAAATTTTTAGTATATCGCTTAAATAACTCATCTTTAGTGATAATCGGAATATTTTCAGTTAAGCTTTGAGCGATTATTAGGCGATCAAAAGGATCTTTATGGTGAAAAGGGAGTCTCTTGAGTTGTTCGAGATGTTCGGCGTTAATAGATAGTATATCAAAGCCGTTATTATAAACATAGTTTTGAATTAAATTTGGGAAAGTTGTCTTTAATTCTAATCTGTTAAGGTGTTAAGGCTGGCTTTGATGGACATTTCCCAGAGACTAGCGATACTTAATCGTTTTTGATATTGATTATTTTCGATCAGAGAACGAGCAGCATCACTAAGATTAGTATCACCTTCGATAAACCATAAAAAGGCGTGGGTATCCATTAAAATTTTCATGGCATATAGTTCTCAAATTCTTCGATGGGATCATCAAAATTGTCAAGCATTTTAACGATGCCTTTTGCGCTTCCATATTGGGGATGTTTAACAGTGGGAGCAAGAGAAATGATTTTAAAGTCTTGACCTTCATTATTCTGGATAATAACTTGTTGACCTTCTAATACGGCTTTAAGAAGTTCAGGAAGTTGATTTTGGGCTTCGTTTAGGTTTAGTTGTAGCATGGCTTTATTGGGTTGAATATTGATTTTTAGATAACGATTTACCTTAATAATCTTGTAATGTAGCCTGAATTTGCCCTAACAATTCCTCACAATTTTTAACCAAGGGAATCCACAGTTCTTGGCATAATTCAAGTGCTTCTTGGCAGTAGTTAAGAGCGCGATCGCAGTCTTGAGAATTATCCATCATATTTGAACGTTAAGCCACAGCGAAGCCTGTATATTGACGTATTTTAGGTTCATGAAATCCCAAAACAATATCTTCTTTAGCAATGCCTGCGCTTAGTAATTCTTTGGTGATACCGTCTTCGGTGTTGTCACATTGTACCCAAATTTTGTCGTTAATAATTTCTAAATGAATCAGACAATCATGATAACGCTGATTCTGTTGCCAACCTTCTGAAATGACGAGATATTGATCATTCTGAGGATCAAAAGCTAGACGATTTTGAATGTCCGCATTGTTATAAATAATTTGGCTATAGGGGACAAGAATCTGATGAATAATTTCGCGGTAATGGTTTAGTTTATCCATTGGGTGATTACCTCATTGTCAGGGTTAAAGATAATTAGTTTTAGTGTTTTTTCTTCAAGGAGTATTTGACCAATTTCTTGATGAAATAAGCTGTTGAAAGTTTTTTCCCGAATAGCAAGATAAAGAGTTCTATCTAAAAGCTGGCGAAAGTTTTATCTTAGACTGAGACTAATTCAGGTTCATCGATCAGTCGTAATAGTTTAGAATGATCAACGGTTTCCATCGCAAAGGTTTGACCATTTTGATCGCTAAAGTCAATCAGAAAGGCTTCTTGATCAAAGGACATAACAACTGTTCCTATTTGGCCACAACGCAAGAGAATGGGTTGATGGGTGATTTTGTGGATTGCTGTGATGTCTTGGGTTAAAGCAACTAGATCATAGTCTTGGATATTGTTCATAATCAGTTAGTCAAGAGGATAAACATTGGACAATTTCTAACAGTTGATCTTCCGCGTGGAATTGATAGGATTCATTAGCGACGGCTAACCATCCTTCGATCGCATCTTTTAAGTTATGGGTGACTTCTTCTAGGCTATCACCTTCCGTGATGCAACCTGGAAGGGCCGGAACTTCTGCCCAATAACCGCCTTCTTCGGCTGGATGAATAATCGCTTTAATTTTCATGGTTGGTATAGGTGATCAAGGGTTTCTAATCTCCTTCTAATAGTGATTTATTTGGTGGGCGATCGCGGTTTTGAGAATTGTCCATCATATTTGAACGTTAAGCCACAGCAAAGCCTGTATAGGGTCTAATTTCAGGGGATTTAAAGGCTAAAATAATCTGGTTTTGAGGGATTCCTGCGGCTACTAATTCATCGGCAATACCATCCTCAGTTCCGTCGTGTTGAATCCAAATTTTTTGATCAATAATATCAATATGTAATAGGGTTCCGTAGATTCGATAACCATTTTGCCAACCTGTTTCAACCAATAAATAGCGATCACGGGTTTGATCTAGGACTAATTCGATTTGGATTTGGCGATCAGTGTCGAGGAAGTCGGCATAATCTTGGAATGTTTTTTCAATAATTTGCCGATATTGGGCAATTAAGGAATCCATCGTACAATTACCTCCTGGTTGGGATCGAAACTAAATAACTGAATAATACCATCTTCAATTAAGGTTTGACCTGCTTCTTCTTCAAATACTGTTTTGCAGGTGTTTTCGCTAACAGCCAAAAATAGTTTATATTCGGGATAATAACGCTTTAAAAGATGGGTATAAACGACAAATTAACCAACTGCCTCTTCAAGGTCTTTCATATCAGAGGGACGAGTAAAGCTCTTAATTTCAACGGCTATTTTTTCTGTTCCCTTTTCTGCGGCTAATAGTCTTTCTGCTCCCAAATCAACAAACAGGTTTTTACCTCTTGCTAAACGAATCCGTAGGGGGTCATGGGTAATTGTCCAGCTGTCTTTGATTAGGGCGTGTTTTACACAGTCATGGAAAATATCTTTGGCAGGCATTGTTTTTTATAGATAAAAACTGAAATTTTCTCAGGTTTACTTTAAGTTATTGTCTGAATCTCCTAAGTTTCCCTGAATTTGCCCTAACAGTTCCTCACAATCTTTAACCAAGGTAATCCCCAATTCTTGGCATAATTCAAGCGCTTGTTGGCAATAGCTGAGGGCAAGTTCAGGGCGATTGGTTTTGTGGGCGATTTCGGCGAGAAACACCAATTTGGATTTGAAGTAGCGCAATGTTTCTAAATTATTAGCGATAGACATCTCTTCGATGTTTACATTGCAAGATGAGTATTGCCTGTTTTGGGTCATCAATTTCATAGCGAACTCGATAGTCACCAACACGCAAACGGTATTCATAATCAGAATTTTTTAATTTAACTACACCAGAGGGACGCGGTTCTATTGATAAATCTTTGATTTTTTCAAGAATACGACTTTTGATGGGATTAGGTAAGTCATCAATCTGTTTTTGTACAGATTTAGAGATTTTAATACTATAATCCATTGTGATTTAATCCTTGCTCAAGTATTGTTCAAGGGTCACATAGTCGCCTGATTGATATTCATCCCGAACTTGTTGAAGTTCTGCTAAGGTTTCCTCGTCGTCTTGATAGGAGGTTTCTTCTGCTTGAAAAATTTGTTGTTCTAGTATTTCTAATAATTGTTGTTTTTGCGTTAAGTCAAGGGATTTAATCGCTTCGGTTAGAGATTCAAACGTAATTTTAAGATTGATAGTGGTACTCATGAAATTTCTCCTAATTTGACAGAAGCTGAGGTTCATTTATCAAAAAGGTTATTTACTTAATTTTACTACATTCTCCTGAATTTGTGCAGAATAATTTTGTTATGACAAATTTTATAAACTTGAAGCTAATTGAGGTGCGACAATAGTTTCTAGGGAAAAAGCATTCAGATCCGTTAAGTTTCTGGCCTGTTCCAAGGTGATTGCACAAATGTTCCCATTTTTATCAAGATCGACTAAGGTATTTTCATTGATTTCTTGAGTCTCGACAATAGGATTGTTATTGAACTCTAAATATAGAGTGTCCGTATCTTGAAAGTAGGTCATTTTCATGGCTTAAAATTCCTATCAAAAAAAGCATTGTGAACTGTGATACCATCTTCGAGTAAGACAACCCTCAACGCTTTGTTGTCTATTTATTCAATATCAAAATGTTGAGTTTTCTTCAAAAATATTTTTGATAAAATCATATTGTTTAGGGAAAAACTGCCTTTTTGTATAATACAAAGGAGATTTTACATGAATATAACCTTTAGCATCATTTGCCCATTCACCGAGCAACATATCGTCACCATATAAATAACCATGAAACTTTGGAAAAGTATGCCAATATTTAATTTCTATTTCTACATTATTTTGCCTCAGTTGTTCATCCTCAAGTATAAATTCAAGGTTTCGATTAATCTTATTTTTAAAGTTTATCGATAATCGATTGGTTGAGATATATATATCAATAAGTTCATCACTCAATCTTTTCAGTATGAGCCTACTAATTTTAGGCTTTTTATCTAAATTAGCCTCATGAAATATTCTTGTAATCCATGCGTAAACAAAGTCTCCCTCTCCAATTGAAACATATAAGTCGTTCAGGATGTCTTTTTTTGTGACAATGTCTGTGAGAATTGCATAGTACTGTTCTGACCTTGTAAGCTGTTCGACTTTTCCAGTTAAATCAAATGTGAGAAGTTGCAGATTTGCTTCGGTTTGAGGCTTAGTATCCATTAAAGCAGTAACAGCAACAGGAGGCGCGGCGGTTTTCTCAGGTCTAGCGATCGCTTTTTTAGAGGGTTCAGAGCGCCTTTTATGCCACTCCTCCGAAAATTTAGTCAAATTTGTTGTCTTATCGCCGCATTTCGCCCACAGAGTTAGGGAGAACCGCCATTCCTCCGACCCCTGCTGTTTGAAACGCTCATCCCGAAGAATGCCTAGATAATCGGCTAAATAGTGGCTAATCGCGTCCCTAACTTGATCTTTGGTCAATTTTTCCCCTTTCTGCTCTGCCAAGCGTACTAAAGCCGCTAAATTCGTCTCAACCCGCAAAAGTTTCCCCTCTTCCCCTAGAGCCAGCTTGACTCCCCAATCATTATCCTCACATTGACAGTGAGCCACATGATCTAATAAGACTTCAAACAAGCGTTTGACCCTTTTTTCAACAGTTTCGCCATAACTCTTCTTAGGCATGGGATTAGATCGGTAGAGGTTTGGGATAGCTTATTTTAGTCTATTTTTTGGGATGATGAAAAACACCTAAGGGACTTGCGCTTTGATAATGTACCTTTTGGGCGAACGCAGTTCGCCCCTACATTGTGGACAAAATTTGATAATGTAGGGGCGCAAGGCTTGCGCCCTCCGATCGATCAGGTTTGCTGATCACCATAAGTAGGGGGAGAGCCTTCAAGATGTTGATGATGAAAAACACCTAATCAGGCAAAACCTAGGGGCCGAAATTGAGCATCGTTGATGATTTTAACCGTTTCTCCTGATTGCTTAATCACAAATAAACCGCGCCGATAAGCATAACTATCTATCCCCTGATCGATTTCAATCCCCGCTACTGCGCCATAAACCTGAAAGTCTCGAAATTGGGGAAAGGCTAACTTAAATCGCTGTAATCGATCGAGAAAGTCATCTACATCATCCTTCGATAACCTCGACTTACACTCCACCGCCACTAACTCACTGCCATTCACCGCCAGAATATCAATTTCCATCGCTGCCCCGGGACGTTTACTTTTTAAGCGACTCATGGTTTGGGTGACATCAATCCCCCGTTCTTGAAATAACTGCACAACCGCCGGCTCTACCATTTCTTCTATAAAAAGACACAAAGGGGTGGTTAAGTTATTGACGGCTTCGGTGGTGGCTCGTACCAGCTTTTTCAATTCTTCCATCGTGCGATCGGCTTCAGCATTGCGGCGGTCCGCTTCGGCATTGCGGCGGTCCGCTTCAGCATTGCGGCGGTCCGCTTCGGCATTGCGGCGCTCGGCTTCTTTTTGGAACTCGGCAAATTGAGCCTCGGTTCTTTCAAACAGTTTGTAAATATCGGCGATCATAATAGCTTCTGACATGGCGTGTTCTTGTCTATTTGAGCAAAGCCGATCCTATTCTACCAACTCGGCCGGTTGAGAGGATATCGTTCTTTTACCCATCACTTGCTGACAGGATAAATCCGACACCATCCCGACCAAAAATCGCAAATTTTTTCCTCGAAAAGTTTGGGGTACCCCACTCCCCCAAAGCCTCCCCCAAAGCTGAAAGCCTTAGCCAATCAGCTTTTTATTATGCAATTTTTTTTAATTAGACCTCTTGCCTTAGCACATACCCCAGATTTTTTCATAGCAAGTATCAACCTATTGAAGTGGGGAAAATCTTATGTTTTCAATGCTTACGTTCTCAACTGCTACCCTAAAAAACCACCTCAAAAAAAACGGTTTTTTTGTCTTCGATAACCCTTGTGGCGATCGCTGGTTCCAATGTTTAGAGGATATTACCCAAGCAACCCCCGTTATCCAAACTAACGGAGAGATTATCTATCCTATCAAAGCAAATCCTGACGCTATGGGAAAAAGTGATGCACAATCCCCCGGAATTGGGCTTTTACCTCATACAGAATGGTCTTACAAAACTATCCCTCCTAAATACCTCTGTTTGCGCTGTAAAACTCCAGATCGTTGGGGTGGGGGTGCGACGACTTTGGTTAAGTTTGATGACTTAATGCGTCATTTTACCCTTGAGGAACAACATTTTATGGCGGCTCAACCTCAATATTTTATGTCCAAAGACGGCAAAGAAAGCTGTTTTGCACCAATCTGGCAACGAGATGCCGAAATCATCCGCTTTAGCTATAATGTGCTGGTTTATGGGGAATTTAGCCCCGATATTAATAAACCGATCGCTTCCGGTCTAGATTCCCGTTTAATGGCTTTATGTGACAAATTTTTAGCACTGTTTGAAGCCTATCACGTTCCGCTCTATTTAAAAGCAGAACAGATACTGATCATGGATAATTATAGTTGTCTCCATTCTCGCCAATCCTACATTGATCCCAATCGCTCTCTTGAACGGGTAATGTTCGATGTTCCCTAACGGGAAATCGGGGTTAACTACTAGCTTTATAAGTAATGGCGGGAAGCGGATTTGAACCACTGACCTTCGGGTTATGAGCCCGACGAGCTACCAGACTGCTCTATCCCGCGTTGCTTTATTTAGTATAGAACTAAATCTCGGTAAATGCCAAGGAGTTTGTAAAATTACTTTACATTTACCGTCCGACCAGAGGTTAATACTTACGTTCCACGGGGGTGAAATCCTGAATCACTACGGGCATATAGTCGATATCGATGCCGGAGGGGGAATAATAGGCGAGGGTATGCTGAAGGAAATTTTGGTCATCCCGTTGGGGAAAATCCTCGCGGGAGTGGGCCCCTCGGCTTTCTTGACGATTGAGGGCAGAGGTGAGGATAATTTCCCCCACTACCATAAGACTTTGTAATTCCCAGGCCTCGATTAGTTCCGTATTCCAGCAATCCCCCCTATCATCGAGGTAAATCTGCTCGTATTGGCGCTTTAATTCGCCGATTTGTTTAATTCCCTCGCGCATAGTCGCTTCGCTGCGAAAAACGCCGCAATGTTGGGTCATACAGTCTTGGAATTGCTGACGTAGTTGACCGATGCGAATCGTGCCTTTTTTGGTCAATAGAGCGGTTATTTGCTCTTTGGCATCCTGAAGGTAAATATCGGGATTAAAGACGGGAAAAGCGCGTTTTTCGACGTATTTAGCGATCGATTTGCCGGTTCTTCTCCCATAGACCACACATTCTAACAGGGAATTACTGCCCAAACGATTGGCCCCGTGAACAGAGACACAGGAACATTCCCCGGCGGAGAAAAAGCCCTCGCTGAGGGTATCGGCACTTAAGCGAACGCGACCATCGGTATTAACGGGAATGCCGCCCATACAATAGTGAACCGTAGGACGTACAGGCATCGGTTCCTCTACCGCATCGACACCGACGAGACGGTGGGCCTCCTCCCAACAGAAGGGAATGCGACTCATAATTTTTTCCCGACCTAAATGGCGTAAATCCAGATAGACAAAGGGACCCCCGGCGCTACCGTCCAGATTTACCCCCCGGCCGGCGCGAATTTCTAGGGTAATGGCCCGGGAAGTGATGTCCCGGGGTGCCAATTCCATGCGCGAGGGGGCGTAGTCTTCCATAAAACGACGACCTTCGCTATTGATTAAATAAGCCCCTTCACCCCGGACTGCTTCCGAGATTAAAACACCGACGGGATAGAGTCCCGTGGGGTGAAATTGGACAAATTCCATGTCTTCTAGGGGAATACCCGCTTTTGCCGATAAAGCTAAACCGTCCCCCGTACAGGCGAAATCGTTGGAGGTGGTGTTATAAACGCGACCATAGCCCCCCGTCCCGAACATAATGGCTTTTGCCCGGAGGATTTCTAACTGTCCGGTGGCGATTTGGTACATAACTACGCCTTTAGCCGTACCTTCTTCGAGGATAAGGCGTAAAACGTACCATTCATCGTAGATTTTTACCTGATTACGGCGTAAATTGCTGACTAATTCGTGCAGCATGGCGTGACCGGTTTTATCGGCGGCGTAACAGGCCCGGTTATGGCTGTGACCGCCAAAGGCTCTTTGGGCAATGCGTCCATCTTCGAGACGGGAGAATAACACGCCTAGATGTTCCAATTCGATGATAACTTCGGGGGCTTCTTGGGTGAGGATATCCACCGCATCCTGGTCAGCCAGAAAATCGGACCCTTTGACAGTATCGTAGGCGTGGGCCTTGGGATTATCATTGGGGTCAACGTTTTGCAGGGCGGCGGCGATACCTCCCTGGGCAGCGACGGAGTGGGAACGAATCGGGTGGGTTTTGGCAACGACAGCAACATCGATAGTCGGGTTGAGGCGTTTGATTTCTAAGGCGGCGCGGCATCCTGCTAACCCACCGCCCACTATAACGACATCGTGTTCTTTCATGGCTGATTTTCCTACGGGCTTCTGTTTCTATGGTGGGGTGAGAATTGCTCAGAAGTCAGTTTTGTAACCGAGACTTTATATTTCAGGAGAAGGGAGAAGGGAGAACGGAGAAGGGAGACAGGTTTTAGGTGTTGGGGTGTTGGGGTGTTGGGGTGTTGGGGTTTTAGTTCAATTTCCCCACTTCCCCACGTCCCCACGTCCCCCCCTCCCCCCCTGCCCACGTCCCCCCGTCCCCCCGGCCCCCAGGGGCCCCAGGCCCCCGGCCCCCCCGCGCCCCCGGGCGCCCGGGGCCCGGGGGCCACGGGGGCCCGGGGGCACGCGGGCACGGGGGGACGTGGGGACGGGGGGAAGTGGGGAAATTGAACTAAAACCCCAACACCCCAACACCCCAACACCCCAACACCTAAAACCTGT
>NZ_JAPZSR010000458.1:0-3526 GCF_027531875.1 Microcystis sp. LE19-84.1B
CGATGATAAATCGGCATCAGATGGAAGCCAAGATGGCAACCAAAAGAAGTCAAGTTGTATCCCTAACAAGGGAACAGTCAAACTAGGAGCCGTGTGAGGTGAAAGTCTCATGCACGGTTCTGAATGGGAGGGGAGGTCGGCGACGACCTTCTCGACCCCTAATAGTATTATAGCAGTTTTCATCAGAATGAGGTATGGGCAAGGGGCTTAAGCCCTTTGTTGGCAAAACTTGTCGATACCTCAGTAACGTGAAAAGTGCTATATTTTGATTTTTCACCCTACTTGATAGGCGACAAGTACCAATACTTATCGCCTAAGTGGGATGCTCCCACATAACTCAATTCAAAACCCCTAGCAAATCCTTGATTTGCCCTTACTGGAGGTGGCTTAAATTAGTAAAACACGAGTTTTAATGATACTATCGTTTTCTACCGACCAAAAAACCGCCGATACCTAAAGCAATAATTCCTAAAACAGTTGAAGGTTCAGGAATCAGGACATATTGAACGGGGCCTGAACCGCTATCATTAGTTTCAATATAGGAAAAAGTAGCCTCAGTACTACCAAAAGCGGGAATTAGAGAAAATTCTGGAGTAAAACTAGACGTTGAAAAATTCAACCCTAGAAGGATACCATCTAAAAATTCCACCTTAGGACTATCAGGAAAAGAATCATCATCAACAGCAGTAAAAGTTGAGCCAAAAAAGTTCAAATTTACTTGAGACGCATCTAGACTTTCAAAGCCTGAACCGGTTGAGGGCGAATTATCATAGCTAAAAGTACCCGAAAAAGTTTGCCCTGTCAATGAACCATTTTGGATAGTTCCAGCTAGATTGTAACTTACGATAGCTGCTTGAGCGGGATTGACTTGCTGAACTGCAAGACTTAGAACTACCCCAGAAGTAATCACTGCGTTGCGTTGCCAGGAATTCATCATTTTGTCCTCATCCAATAAGATGTGCTGAAAATATTAGGGTTGAAAGGTGCGCGTTTGATCAGTCGCGCCCTTCAATTTAGTTAGTTAGAGAGCCTAACCAAAGGTGAAATTAGCTTGAGTCAAGGTAGAAGCATTAATTCCATTGAGAATCGCCACATCTCGTCCAAAAGCTTCAATAATGGTATTTGCACCCGCTTGACGATAATCCCAATTCGTGCCGCGAGAACCAAAACTTAAGCTAGTAGAGAAGAAACCAATCAGATCCCCTTGATTTGCTCTGTAATCAGCGATAATGTTGGTATTTGCCGGTAAGAGCGCATCATTTTCTGTAATCCAGAATAGATCCTGGCCGCTACCCCCAGTGACGATATTATTACCACCAGCAGACCCCAAGAAAAGTAGATCATTCCCGACACCCGTATCGATACGGTTATTGGTTCCTGCGTAAACAATGTCATTGCCCGAAGCGGTACGGATGTTATTACCACCGACAGCAAAGCGAACGTTTACAGTGTCATTCCCACTTCCCGTATTGAGAATTTGATTATTGCCGATAAATTGTTTGCCATCACGCGCAGCTGCGTCAAAAATATCATCACCTGTGGTTCCATTAATGGTTGTCGGCAAAGGTGTAATACCATTGAGAACCGTATCTTGACGGAAACCGAGGCTTTGAATCCGTTGATCTTCTGATTGGGGAGTGTCGGCCTGGTTAAAGGGCTGTTGTCCCTTCTCGTTGTTGTAAAAAGCCGAAAGATACTCGGCAAAGGCATCCTGTATCCGTCCGGGTCGGAGATTGGCGTTCCCCAGAGAATCGGGTTCGTCAAAATCGGTTAAGCGTTGGATATTCTGGATCACCGTGGGATAACTATCACCGCCATTTGCCAGGAAACCTTGCGTGACAACACTAAAAACGGTGTTGGAAGCGACTACTAATTCCCCATTTTTCACAATGGTTTGGACACTATTGCCCGTTGCATCTGCTAAGGCAAGACTGCGAATCCGTTGACTGGTTGGAGCGTTGGGGTCATAACTAAAGTTAAAGCCACCAATTTGACCAAAACGACCGTTCCCCGTTTCCACTGAAGAAATCATGTGTTCGGCCAGTTGGAGAAATCCGGTGGCGTTCACTGTACCGACAACGATATCGCCGTCAAAGCGTAAGGAATTAGAAATATCGAGTTGTGAGATATCCCCTTCCTCTTTGCCCACATCGGGATTCGCTTGCGGGGGCAGGGGAATGATTCCCGAGTCTCCGATCGCGAACCGTCCGATCTGATCGCGGATCGAGCCGCCATTGGTGAAGGAAATATCGATCCGGTTAAAGCCAGGTAGTAGGTTATGCTCATTCAAATAGGCTTCGGCGTAGAAGTCTTGAGCGTCTGCGGTCAAGTTACCCAAGTTGGTTTCTTGGGTACGCACATCGCCCCGAACCCCGTTGAGAAAAACATCGGTTTGACCGAAAATAGTACCGTCTAGGATGTCAACGAAGCCTCGCACCCCATCGACAATTTCGACTATATCCGGATCGGCTTTGGCTCTTACTTGATCAAAGGTAGTAATCGATTCATCGTAGAGGCGATCGACTCCCGCAATATCAGTGGCATAAGGACCGCTATCATCTCCAATCGTGGTGATTACACCTCGATCATCAAAAGTGACGACCAATTGATTCAAGTAGCGATAATTTGCGGCTGAATTGACGTAAATAACCCGGTTATCTCCACCCCCGTACACTTGGGGAAAGGGTTGCAATAACTGTCCGTTATTTTGTTGGGTTTCATCTTCCCGTAGGGGGGGAACTCCGGTACTGGAAGACATCTGTTGGTGAGAACCACCCCCAAAAAGTAGATCAACCCCTAACCCGAGGGCTGCCATTTCCTCGGCCAAAGCGATTTCGATGCGGGATTCTTGCAGGTGAGTCATCAAAATAATCTTATTGATACCCGCATTGCTTAAAGCTTGGACTTCGGGGGTGATGTTGCGGATGATGGAGTCCACTTGCACATCCACGGAAGTCGTTCCGGTAATCACGTTGCCGTTGCTATCTCGGGTCGTTACCTCGATCGCTCCCGTATCGGCGATCGATTTGAGATAGGGGGTAACAATGCCGATAATTCCCACTTTTTCGCCGTTAAAGTCCTTAACCACGCTTCCAGTTAGGGTATTGGGTAAAGGCGCTCCCCCGTTAGCGACCACGGCTAAACCGTTGGGAAGGGTAGCCCGACTGTAATCGAGGTTATTGGCTAAATAGGGGAATGCCGCTCCAGGATAGCCTCCAGGTCCGATACCGACACCGCCATTCTGCCCATTGACCCAATTAGGATTCGGGGCAACTAGGTTGAGGAAAGAACCAGCACCACCGCTAAATTCATGGTTGCCCACCGAGGCCACATCCCAGCCTAATTCATTGTTAATCAGGATGTCGGCGATGCCCCCTTGATCGGCCAGCAATTCTCATTTTGAAATAAATAGAGCATTAACCCCGATTTTGGCAGGGAAAATATAGTACGAAGCAACTATTTTCTAGGAGAGGCGAACAATAAAAAAACAATTGGCTGGACAAATTAAGTATAAATACTCAAGCAA
>NZ_JAPZSR010000311.1:0-1047 GCF_027531875.1 Microcystis sp. LE19-84.1B
GTGCGAAACGTTTAGGCATGAAATAAGGTTGAAATACCTGAAATAACCGCCTAGTAAGGTCTTCAGTCCCCTGACTGAATCTAACAGGTCAACCCTGACCAACCTTATAACTGTTTATATGTCCCAACGTTTAGTATCACATCGATACCAAACTAGGCAAGGGAACTCAAGGTCAACACACTTTGTAACAATTATTTACAAAGTTGAGAGTAACGGCGATAGCCACCCCCAGATTCAGAAGTCACAACTCTGGGACTGAAGCGGGGAACGGAAGGCTCTTGGATGTAACCTAACATCCAAATCGAGACCACTGCCAACCATCCATGATTAGGCGGGAGCCAAATGTCCGACCTGAACCATCGTAATTAATAAGCAGTGAAATAGGTTGATACACTGCGTTCAAAAAGAATAAGGGGAAAAGTAAGGTAATCTTATTTTCACTTACAAAGACCTTTAAAAGTACCCCGGTGGAGAGGACAAATCTAAAGATGGAACGCCCATATAAACGGAACGTGATAAGTCCTTCTAGGCTCTGAGTATCGGTCGAAATACCCAGCAGTGATAAGTGTAAGCGCAAGCCTTTAAGGATGTGAGATGTAACCAAAAGCCAACGCCTGACAGTAATAGTCAGGATATGCTAACAGGCTTCGGCCGTGAGCTCAGCCGAACGGTTACGGTTTGATTGTAAGGATAGAGTCTAGTAGGAGTTATATGACGAAAGCGAGAGAAGGTAAAGGATTCGGGAAACCGAAAACCACTAAGACTACGAATGTATGGAAAGCTATCAATTGGGCGAAAGTCCAAAGATACGTTTTCAAGCTCCAAAAGAGAATATACCAAGCGGCTAAATCGGGACAGGATGCAAAGGTAAGAAGGTTGCAACGTCTATTAGTGAAATCATACTACGCTCGTCTATTAGCAGTCCGCAAAGTAACCCAAGACAATCAAGGAAAGAAAACAGCAGGAGTCGATGGAATGATAGCAGTATCCCCAGAACAAAGGCTAAATCTAACCGAAGAAATCAAAGGAACACTGAAAGCAAAACCG
>NZ_JAPZSR010000103.1:0-19798 GCF_027531875.1 Microcystis sp. LE19-84.1B
TTTTCTCTTTCTCGCTCCATACCCCTTTTAATGCTATATATTCTCATTAACCCTTTTAACCTTTGAATTAATTTTAGTTATTATGTACTACTTTAATGGCTTTTTTGATCTGTGACAGTTGAGGGTGCGGAATGTGGGTTAAAGTTATTCCCCCATCCGACGGGCATCGGTGGGGGACAAGAATTAGTCTATTAGGAGTTTACCAAAATGTCAGAAGACAGATTAGAGCGGATCGAGAGAATAGTGGAATCGAACGCTCGCGCTATTCAAGCCCTAGCTGATGCCGTCGCTAGTGACCGCGAGGAACGGAAACAGGAGAAAAAAGGGCTTTACGATTACCTAGCTCGAATAGCAAGCGCACAATCAGATTTTTATGAGACTCAAGCCGATTTTTACCGGCATCTAGAGAGAATGGATGATCGACACGCTCAAATGATTGAAATCATCCGACAGATTAACAAGAACAGAAGCGATCAAGCCTAACCTCTAGAAGTTGCCCGTAGCCGTGCCTACGGGCTTAATTAAGCCCGTAAATATTTCGATAATGGGGTTGATGCTATAGCAGTTTTTATCAGAATGAGGCATGGGCAAGGGGCTTAAGCCCTTTGTTGGCAAAACTTGTTGATACCTCAGTAACGTGAAAAGCGCTATAAATAGCAGTTTCCCAGCATCTTTTCACTGTTTACTGTTTACCGGACGGCTACGCCGTGCCTTTGGCAACACTGAAAAAGGCGGGATCGGCCGGGATCGAACCGGCGGCCTAGTGCTTAGGAGGCACTCGCTCTATCCAACTGAGCTACGACCCCAATTTTTTCCCTAACCATGATAAGACATCCACGGCTAAACTGTTGATTGCCGTGGATTATTTAGGGTTTGCTGAATAAATCTAACAACCTTGTTGGATAAGGTTTTTAGACTTTTTTCCCTCAAAAAGTGCCGACCATTGGAGTGATTGGGGGGAAAATTCCGGGACTTTTTCCCTGAAAATTAGGTAATTGACCACCTGAAAATGGGTAAAACCCCACACCCTACCTGCCCCCCCGATGTCGGGGGGGTTGGGGGGGGTCACACCCTACCCCCACGAAAAACTTTTTGCCGCAAACCCTATTTAGGGGTTTTTTTTGGGGGGGTAATCTCGACTAATCGGCGAAAAAACACCTCGATACCCAGCTACTTTCTGTTTTATGGCCGTGACCTTGGCAGTATGTTAATTTTATTTGCCCTTGAGGGCTTTTTGAAAATTCTTGCGGTAGGCGGGATTAACAGCCAAAAGAAGCGGCCAGAACAGGGTTAGAGCTAAACGATTGGGTAAACTGGGACTAAAATTAGTGCTTCTGTACCCATTCCAGAATTTCCAACCACCGGCACCATAAACAATTATTAAGATAAAAATAACCAGTCTCATGCCATCTCATCCTTGAATTTAGAGAATTCACATCTCCTATTTTAAGCTTGGGTTTTGCCGACTTGGGAAAAGAAAATATTGTTCTGAATCGGGGGGACGGTGTTAGAATGCCGGTTAGGAACTGGCTCGATCGAGGTCGGGAAACTAAAGCCATAATTTGGAAAAACTATTTAAAAACGGCGAAAAGATAGCCTTGGGAGGAAATTATGCGAGCGGTATTAATGGCAGGTGGTTCAGGGACAAGATTACGTCCGCTTACTTGTGATCTTCCCAAACCGATGGTCCCGATTCTCAACCGTCCCATCGCCGAACATATTATTAATTTACTACGAAAGCATGACATTACCGAAATTATCACCACCCTGCACTATCTCCCCGATGTCATGCGCGACTACTTTCAAGACGGCAGCGACTTTGGGGTAAAAATCACCTACGCTGTCGAGGAGGATCAACCCCTAGGCACCGCAGGATGTGTGAAAAATATTGCCGAATGGTTAGATGATACCTTTCTGGTGATTAGTGGCGATAGTATCACCGATTTTGACCTGCAAAAAGCGATCGCATTCCATAAAAGTAAAAACTCGAAAGCAACCCTCGTCCTGACGCGGGTTGCCAATCCGATCGAATTTGGGGTAGTGATTACCGACAAAGAAGGCAGAATTCGCCGTTTTATCGAAAAACCATCCACCAGCGAGATTTTTTCCGATACTGTCAACACCGGAACCTATATTCTCGAACCAGAAGTCCTCGATTATCTCCCCTACAAAGAAGAAGCCGACTTTTCTAAAGATTTGTTTCCGCTGCTGCTGCAAAGGGGCGAACCTATGTATGGTTATGTGGCCGATGGTTATTGGTGCGATGTCGGTCATCTGGAGGCCTACCGAGAAGCGCAATACGACGCTTTATCCGGCAAAGTTAACCTGGAATTTCCCTATCGAGAAAAATCCCCCGGAGTGTGGGTCGGCACTAATACCTATATCGATCCTAGCGCCCAGATTGAGGCCCCAGCCATGATCGGCAATCATTGTCGTATTGGTGCAAATGTTCTGATCGAGAGGGGTTCGGTTATCGGCGATAATGTCACCATCGGTGCCGGTTCCGATCTGAAACGTCCCATCCTCTGGAATGGTGTGGTGATCGGGGATGAGGTCAATTTAGCCGCTTGTACGATCGCTAGGGGAACCAGAATCGATCGACGGGCCCAGGTACACGAAGGTGCGGTGATCGGACAATTATCGATCGTGGGGGAAGAAGCGCAGATCAATTCCGGGGTCAGAGTCTGGCCGAGTAAACAGATCGAATCGGGAGCCATCCTCAATATTAACCTGATTTGGGGAAATACTGCCCATAAAAACCTCTTTGGTCAACGAGGAGTATCGGGACTCGCTAACATCGATATCACGCCCGAATTCGCCGTTAAACTGGGGGCAGCCTACGGTTCCATCCTGAAACCGGGGTCAACGGTAATCGTCTCCCGGGATCAACGCAGTGTCTCGCGCATGGTCAGTCGATCGCTGATTGCCGGTTTAATGTCCGTGGGGGTGAATATCCAAAACCTACAAGCGAATGCTTTACCGATTTCCCGGACTTTAGTGGCTAAATTAAACGTAGTCGGTGGCATTCACGTCCGTATCCATCCCGATCGCCCGGATTTTCTCTTAATCGAGTTTTTAGACGAAAAAGGAATTAATGTTTCCAAAGCCAAGGAAAAGAAAATCGAAGGGGCCTATTTCAAAGAAGATCTGCGACGGGTGGGAATGCAGGAAATCGGCAGTATGTCCTATCCGGCTGATATTCTCGATAATTACCGCAAAACCTTTGAAACTCAGCTAAATGTGGAGGCTATTCGCAATAGTGGTTCCAAAATCGTCATTGATTACGCCTACGGAGTCTCAGGGGCAATTTTACCAGAATTACTGGCCAAATTTGGCTGTGATGCCGTGGTTCTCAATGCCAGTTTACGTCAGAATGCCCTTTCCATGCAGGAAAGAGAGTTACTAATCCATCAATTGGGCCATGTGGTGGAGGCCCTGAAAGCGAACTTAGGTGTACAGGTTTCGGCCAACGGGGAACAATTAGTCCTCGTCGATGAGAGTGGTTTATCGATTCGCGGGGAACAATTAACTGCTCTAATGGTGAATACAATTCTGACCGCCCATCCTCGCGGTACAGTGGTAGTGCCGGTTCATGCTTCTAGTGCCGTGGAACAGATCGCACGTCGTCACGATGGCCGGGTGGTGCGGACAAAAGCCAGTCCTAGCGCTTTAATGGAAGGATGTCAAACCAATCCTAATGTGGTTTTAGGAGGATCTGGGCAAACTGGCTTTATTTTTCCGCAATTACATCCCGGTTTCGATGCCATGTTCAGCGTGGCGAAACTTTTGGAGATGTTAACCATTCAGGAACGTTCTCTAGCTCAGGTGCGGGCCGAGTTACCGCGCATTTACAATAAGAATACGGCGGTGCGTTGTCCTTGGAAAGTCAAGGGCTCCCTGATGCGCTATCTAGTGGAGACTCACGCGGATCTTAATCTAGAGTTGATCGATGGGGTGAAGGTGATTAATCCCCTTAATGATGACTGGGTATTGATTTTACCCGATGCTGGAGAACCTTTAGTGCATATCTATGCTAACAGTGAGCAGCGGGAATGGGTCGATCGGACAATTAAAGAATATCGTCATCGTGTGCAGTATTTCGTCGAACATTACCAGGGCGAAATAGTGATGATTTAGGATTTTTTTGCCCTATTAGCCCCGGAAACTTGACTATGATGACTTTTTTGACCTAAAAGGTGGCGTAGCCCTGTAGATGCTCATTTTTCCCAGAAAAGCAAGGCGATTCGATCGGCCGCCGCCTCACCGGTGCGGATCGCTCCCTCAAAAAATCCCGGCCAGCGATCGGCCATTTCTGTGCCGGCCCAGTGAATCGGTCCGACGGGAGTAAAAAGAGCCTCGCCGAAACTTGTCCAGACTCCGGGGGGCATAAAAGCGGAATATGCGCCACCAGTCCAGGGATCCCCGGGCCAATCCACCTCATCATAACTGATCGGCAAAAAGGCCTCTTGACCGAAATAAATAGCTAAATCCGAGAGGACGGCGGCACGACGCGCCGGACTACTCATGGAGCGCCAACGACTATAGCGATCGCCAACCACAAAGGTGGCGATTACCCCGACGCCGGTTTCGGGATCCGAACTATCAGCACAGAGTTCCAACCATTGACAATTCCCTTGAGCAAGTCCCGCTAGTCCCTGTTTTCGCCAGAAAGGTTGCTCGTAGGAAATCAGGATTTTAGCGCAGCATCCCATCGGTACTCGTTGGGTTAGTTGTTGTCGCTGGGGTGGCAGCGGGGGATCATAAATAATGCGGCCGGCAAGATGGGGCGGCATGGCAATGATGGCAAATTTGGCGGTAAAAGTGTTCTGGCTGGTTTCTATGGTCACGCCGGCCGAGTCATAATTAAGGCGAAAAACCGGTTCCCCCAGTCGAATTCGCTCTCCTAATTCCGCCGCGATCTTGTCGGGAATTTGTCCCGCTCCGCCATGGATCAGTTCGGCTTCTGGATGTTCGGCCTGAGGGGCGCAATTTTGTCCCCAAAGAACGTGCAGCAGTGAGACTTGTTGGGGTTCGGCCGGCCCGAGAAACCCCACTGCACGGGCCATATAAGCAAAATACCATTGACCAAAATCTGTGCTTGTGTTTTCTTCAATCCACTGAGCAAAAGTTTTACTGTCTAGTTTTTTGGTGTGATCGTTGCTTTGGGGATAACCTGAAGGTAGGGTTTTGGCTAGTTCTTGAAAACGCGCCCATGCTGACATCGCATCTTGCCATTCTTCCGTGCCGATATCGGGTACTTCTCCCTCGTGGAAACCTTGAAAAAAACCATTGAATTCATAGCGTTTGTTGTTGAACACTAGGACGGTTTTTCCCTGATTGGGAGAGGGAAAACGACGTATTTTATACTCGTCGAGGAGGGCTAAAAAACGCTCTTGGGTTGGGCCCACCCACTGACCACCTCGATCGATCCACTGTCCGGAGGGGAGATATTGACCAGACATTCTGCCACCGTAACGATTTCGCGCTTCGATTACCAGAACTTGATGACCTCGCCTCTGGAGATTACGCGCGGCGATTAATCCTGCTAATCCCGCCCCGATCACGATACACTCATAGCTAGTCAATTGGAGATTTGCCATGATTTTAGCTCCACAGAATATTTGATAATTAACAATTATTATTCTCCCCGATTTTTCCCTCAGTTTCTCTATCCATTGGCTCTTTTGATTAAATTATCTGCTGCCATCAATGTTTGATCTTCTTAGCGATCGCTTAAGCCAACACCTAGAACAAATTGTCCGAGAAAGAAACCCTTTTTTCTCTAGTCAAGGACATTTTTATGTGCGAGAATACCTGCGGCAAGAGTTAGGACAGTGGGGAAAGTTTGAATCACATTTTTTCACTTTTCAGGGAAAAGTTTATGAAAATTTAATCTTGGATTTGCCTAACAACAGTCAAAAACCCCTGATTTTAATTGGCGCTCATTATGACACGGTGCCGGGGTCGCAAGGGGCTGACGATAACGCCACGGGATTAGCGGTATTATTAGAATTAGCGAGGTTTTTTGGGGAGAATCAGGCTAATTATCCAATTCGTTTAATTGCCTTCGATCTAGAAGAATACGGATTACTGGGGAGCATTGCATATTCGGAAAAATTAAAACAAACTAAGCAGGATTTAAGGTTAATGTTATCCTTAGAAATGCTCGGTTACTGTGATAAAAATCCCCATTCTCAAAAATATCCAGCTTTTCTAGAATATTTTTACCCCAACACTGGGGATTTTATCGCTTTGATTGGCAATCTCAAAACCCGCGAGGATTTAATTTTTCTCAGTCGAGTCATGAGAGAAAATCAAACTCCCTGCGAATGGTTGCCGGTAATTTTTGGAGGTTATATCGTCCCCGATACTCGACGCAGCGATCATTCTCCCTTTTGGGATTGCGGTTATTCGGCAATTATGGTGACAGATACTGCTAATATGCGTAATCCCTACTATCATAGTCCTCGGGATACAATCGCTACTTTGGACTTAAATTTCCTAACAAGAGTCTGTCAAGGTCTCTGTTTTGGATTGCAATCTTTACCGATGAGATAAAAGTTAGCGTTAGCGTAACGCACCAATCCCAGTTAGAAACCCAACATTCTTAACGACATTGATGTGGTTGGGTTTCGCTCAAGCGTCACTAATATTTGACAGACAAGAGTTATTATTGCTCAACCCAACCTACTGCTTAAGTCACTTGTCTTAGCAAAATTAAAGTCTATCCCGTGTTTTTCCCTATCGATGTTGTTCTTTCGATCATCTCACTCAAACTGGATTTTTTGTACTTCACCGCCGAACAATTTTTAAAAATTCCCTTGGTGTAACGATCTCTGTTTTCCCATAGCGTTGCAGTATAAGCAAATCATTGTCACCAGTAATAAGATAGCGTGCTTCCCCACTGGTTGCCAGATTTAGGAATTTATTATCGTCTCGATCTCGGCAAATTTCAGTGTGGTGAGTAGGTTTAATCAGCAGCGAAATTTCCAAAATTGTTACTAGCAGTTGTCGGCGCTGCTCCAGTGTAATGTACCTCTCGAACTTTGGGAGAAGAAGTTTCGTGACCAACTCGCATATAGTTGCGGGACTTTGCAGAATAATAAAGTTATTAATCGCGTATTCTACAGCCAAAGCTGGTGTTGTCGTACTGCTTAAGGCGAAGCTTATAAAGACGTTCGTATCGATAACTATGGGTTCACGATTCATCTACTAAAAGCTCTTCCAACTTCTCATCAGTCAATCCCTGACTCTTGGCATAAGCACGAATTTCATTCACCACTTCCATCAAGGTTTGGGTGGTTTCGTCCTGTTCGTTCCCCGTCATCTCATGATTCTCGATGGTGAAATCGACACACGCATGAGCGGACAAACCTAACTGCTCGATCGCTGTGGGAATCTCGCTAATTTTAACGTTTCGGATCGTTGCTTTCATATTTTCAAAGTAGCACAAATACAAATTGAGTTATTATTCTTCAGCTTGTAGTGTAGTGTAGCGTGTAGGGTGTGTTAGCGTTAGCGTAACGCACCAATCCCAGTTAGAAACCAAACATTATTGACGACATTAGTGTGGTTGGGTTTCGCTCAAGCGTCGCTAATAGTAGCATCCTAACATCGGCAACAGATAAACCTCCGTTAAGCATCTGTAACCATTGCTGGCGAACAGAATTTCGTTGGACAGGATCAGTAATGTGTTCAAAACAGTCATTGTAGTATGACATATTTTTTCCTCCGAATCACTTATGATGTCATTTTAACCGTTCAGAGGGCGTTTATCAAGCCGCCATTAGTTTTGTAATGGGGATTTATGTCCCGCTCCAAAAACTTTTCGCCTTAAGGCGAGGTTTTAGACTCGATTTTTTCGATAAAAGCAGACCACGAGAGAATTTTTCACAGCACTAAAGCTCTGCAATAATTATCACTTTAAGCGGTGACATTTTCTGTTTCTGCTGGTTGAATTTCCGGCATTTCTACTTTAATTAAACTCACTTTAGCACGATAAAGTAGTTTTTCCCCATGACGATAGCCCCGATAACGAACTAAAACGGGTGTACCGATTGCTGCTTGACCATCGATCAATTGATGGATTTGCGGATCGTAACTAACATGATCACCGACACTGTCAATTGGTTGCACTCCCCAGCGCTCCAGTAACTGCATAATCGGTTTGACTAAAGAGAGGATTTTGACCGCTGCTAGGTCAGTATTTTTGCGGGCAACGGCCTCGGCTGTAGGCCATTGAACTAACCAAGATTCGATCGCTTCGATGCTTTGACGTTGAAATTCTGCGGCTAATTCGTCTTTTTGCTGGTCTAATTTTTGCTGTAAATTTTGATACTCTTGTTCGAGAATTTTTAATTCCCCTGAATGATCCTCTGGCTGCATAGTCGGAATTTGAAAATGAGCGAGAAGCTCGCTAACTGGCAGCTGCAGCCCATTAGCTAATTTCACCAAAGATTCAGAGGATAATTTGGCGATTAAACCATGGCGAACTCTCTGCAATTGCCAAGAAGATAGACCCGATAACTGACTCAATTCTTCCAGATTTTTACAGCCAATTTCTGCCATTAACTGCTCTAATTTTTGCCGATGATATTTATATAAGGACTCATTCATGGGACTTCTCAGCTTAAGCGATATGTTTAGCTAAAACGGATTTAGGAGCGCGACGAACTCGACAGAGAATTGTTTCTTTACCGAGACGCTGATGAGCGGCAAAGCGATGGCAACCGGAAAAACCGTAGTAGTTACCATCCACCTCCAAAACATCGATCGGTTCTCGTAATCCCTCCTCAGCGATCGATTGCATCAACTGATTAACTTTTTCGGGATCGGTTTGTCGCGGTAAAGGACGACGAATTTGGGACAGAGGAATGTTTTTAATTTCCATAGTGTCTTCACTATAGCACATTTAGGCTAAACTGAAGATAAGTTGACTCGGTTGCTGATGCAGTGGTCTGCCTCGCTGCCGGTAGTTTTCTGGCCACAGACAAGATTCTATCACCCAATCCTCTCCTTTTCTGACTATGACTATTCCTCCTATCAATGAAAAAATTATCCGGCAAAATAGCACCAATGCTTCCTATCAGCGCGGTCAATATTATTACGATAGCGGTGCAGTTATTTCTCTTTGGCAACGGGGGCAAAATCTACAAGCTTTAGTGAGTGGTAGTGAGGTTAAACCCTATCGAGTTGCCATAGATTTTAACCAAGAAAACCTTGAGAATGTCTCCTGTTCCTGTCCCTACGATTATGAGGGTTGGTGTAAGCATATTGTGGCGGTTTTATTAACCTGTTCTCGCCAACCAGAATTAATTATTAAAAAAGCATCTTTAGAGGAGTTATTGACACCGATCGATGAAAGTAAATTAAGAAAATTGCTTAATCATTTAGTGGCTAAACACCCAGAAATTATCGAGACAATTGATAAGTTTTTAGTGCCAGCTACCCCAGTTAATAAAGCGGGAGGGAAGATAACTATTAATGTCAAAGCTTATCGTAATACTGTCCGTAATGAACTGCGGCAATCCCTGCGAGCGATCGAGGAAGATTACTACGAAGAAGATCCAATTTCTAATGAAATTTATGCTCTAGTAGATGAGGCCAAAGATTATTATCAAAAGGGAGAACCAGATAATGCGATCGCTATTTTAGAAGCAATTATTAGCGCCTGTATCGAGGAATGGGATAATTTAGAAGATTACGGTGCTGTTAATGATGATTTAAGTGCTAGAATCGATCGAGTTTTAACTGGGGCAATTTTAAGTAAAGAATTTAATCCCCAAGAAAAGCAAGATTTAAGGGAAAAAATCGAGCAATGGCAGCATGAATGGAGTGCCGATTTTGAGATGAGTTTAGCAGCCTTACAACAGGGATGGGACGATCCAGTTTTAGAGAAGATTTTACGGGGAGAATCGGCTAATTTTTCAGAAATGTGGTCAGATAATATCCCCTATTATGCCCAAACATTAACTTCTATTCGCTTAGAAATTTTCGAGAAACAGGAAAAAGATCAGGAGTATTTGAATCTAGCTTTAGCTTCAGGACAAGTGGTAGAATACCTAACTAAGTTAGTCTATCTCGATCGCATTGAGGAAGCGATGGCAGCATCAAAAAACATGATAACTAAAAACGATGAAGCCTTCTTTTTTGCCAAAGCTTTACGCGATGAATCCGCACCAGAATCCGCTCTCATAATTGCCAGGGGTGGTCTAAATTTCCCTGGGAATTATTATTATCAATTAGCTCTCTGGACAAGTGAACTAGCGCAATCTTTAGGGGATATAGATACAGCTTTGGCTGCTAGAATTAAGGCATTTCAAGACCAACCTTCCTTTTCCCATTACCAAAAAATTGAGTCTTTAGCTGGGGAAGATTGGCCCGATTTAAAATTAGATTTGTTAGATTACTTGCGCGAGTTTAGCGGTGGACGTTCCACAGAGGCTAAAATCGATATATTTCTCCACGAAAATTTAGTTAGAGATGCAATTAAAGTCGTTTCTGATAATTCCTATGTGCAGTCTCATCTAATTTGGCGGATAATGGATGCGGCTGCTACCGTCGATCCTAACTGGGTAATCGATCGCGCGCGTCCTCCTGCGGAAAAGATACTCGACGAAAAAAAGGCTGATCGCTACGAAGAAGCGATTAAATGGCTGAAAAAAGCTCGTAATGCCTTTTATATGTCGGGAAGACGGGAAGAATGGCAAACTTATCGGGAAAGTTTAATTAAGGAACACGGACGCAAATCGAAATTTATGGGGTTATTTAAACATCAGGATTTACAATAATTTAAGCTTGTGGCGGTCAGTTATCGGCTAGAATCAGGCTGTTTTTAGCTTCTAGAGCGTGAATTGTCCTAATCTTAGGCCTAGTGATATTTTGGGGCAAAGTAGAGTATAATAGAAGATTGGTCTAAACTTATCTCCAGACTACTTATACTGAATATTCATTGTCAAAAAATATGACTGAAACTATTCGCTTTTTGATGTGTTCTCCCGATCATTACGATGTGGATTATGTGATTAATCCTTGGATGGAGGGCAACATTCACAAATCTTCCCAGGAAAAAGCTAGGCAACAATGGCAGCAGCTTTATCATATTCTCAAAGATCGGGCGCTCGTGGATTTAGTCCCACCAGAAAAAGGCTGGCCCGACATGGTTTTTACCGCTAATGCAGGTTTAGTTCTGGAAAAAATAGTCGTTCTCAGTCGCTTTTTACACAAAGAAAGACAGGGAGAAGAACCCTATTTTAAACAGTGGTTTGAAGACAACGGTTTTACAGTTCACGAACTGCCCAAAGATTTACCCTTTGAAGGTGCAGGAGACGCATTATTAGATCGGGAAGGACGCTGGTTATGGGCAGGATATGGCTTCAGAACTGAGTTAGATTCCCACCCTTTAATCGCTAAATGGCTCGATATTGAGGTTTTATCCCTACGTTTAATCGATGAACGTTTCTATCACCTTGATACCTGTTTTTGTCCCCTTAGTGGTGGTTATCTACTCTACTATCCCGATGCTTTTGATGCCTATTCTAATCGGTTAATTGAGTTAAAAATTCCCGAAGAAAAACGCATTATCGTTGAAGAAGCTGATGCGGTTAACTTTGCTTGTAATGCTGTGAATATCGGTCAAGTAATCGTCATGAATAAAATTAGTGACGATTTACAATATAAGTTAGTGTCAAAAAGCTTTGAAGTGGTACAAACTCCCCTGACCGAGTTCTTAAAAGCAGGAGGTGCGGCCAAATGTTTAACCCTGCGTACCACGGAACCCTTAATTCCAGACCATCACGCTAATGTCACCATTGAAAGTCGCATTCTCCAGTTAGAAGGTCATCTGCTCGACGCGGGAATTATGAATAAAGCTCTCGATGTTGTGGTGGGAAATGGCGGCAGTTTCAAGGTTTTAAACTTCACTTTGGGGATTGAGCGCCAAAGTACCTCCTCGGCCGAAGTGCGCGTTTCTGCACCCTCTCACGAGGTAATGGAGGAGATCATGGTACAATTGATCGACCTCGGTGCGGCCGCTCGTCCCCAAGAAATCTGTGATGTCAATACCGCAGTGGTGGCACAAGATGGGGTCGCTCCCGATGATTTTTATGTCAGCACCATCTATCCCACGGAAGTGCGGGTTAGCTGTGAATGGGTGCGGGTGGAAAATCAACGCATGGATGCAGCCATCGTCGTCACTGAAGGTGCGGAAGGCAAAACGGCAAAATGTACTCTGCTGCGGGATTTAAAAGCTGGCGATCGCGTCATGGTGGGAGTTGAGGGCATCCGTACTATCCGACAGGCGGAATCCAGGGAACAACGCAACAGCACCCAGGAATTTACCTTTATGGGTGCGGGGGTTTCTAGCGAGCGCCGAGTCGAGTTAACCGTGGAGCAGATTGCCTGGGAAATGCGTAAAATTCGCGACCAGGGCGGTAAAGTGGTAGTAACGGCAGGTCCGGTGGTCATTCACACTGGAGGAGCGCAACATCTCTCCCGTTTAATCCGCGATGGTTACGTTCACGCTTTACTGGGGGGAAATGCGATCGCAGTTCACGATATGGAACAGGCGATCATGGGTACTTCTTTAGGGGTGGATATGCAGAAAGGCATCCCGGTGCGCGGTGGCCATCGTCACCACCTCAAGATTATCAACCTCATCCGTCGCCACGGCAGCATCGCCAAAGCTGTATCGGCCGGGGTATTGACAAAAGGCGTAATGTATGAATGCGTCAAGAATAATATCCCCTTCAGTTTGGCCGGTTCAATTCGCGATGATGGTCCGCTTCCAGATACGGAGATGGATTTAATTAAAGCACAGGAAGAATATTCCCGCTTAATTCAAGGTGCAGACATGATTCTCATGCTCTCTAGTATGCTCCATTCCATCGGTGTGGGCAATATGACACCGGCGGGGGTGAAAATGGTCTGTGTTGATATTAACCCGGCCGTGGTGACAAAATTAAGCGATCGAGGTTCCGTAGAATCCGTGGGTATCGTCACCGATGTGGGTTTATTCCTGAGTCTGTTAACCCAACAGTTGGATAAGTTAACCCGTCCCTTGGTAGAAACGGTTTAAAACCGCAAGTAAATCCTCTAGAGACGTTTCTAGAAGCGTCTCTTTTTTAATTATTCCCATAATTGGCGATACTGCCGATCAGATGCTATCAATGAACCTTCTAAAAAACAAAGAAAGAATCCGTTTTATTGACCTCTTTTGTGGTTTGGGAGGGTTTCGAGTCGCAATTGAACAAGTTTGTCGCCAACAAAACTTAGAATCTGATTGTGTCTTTTCCTGCGATATAGATAAAGACGCTCAGGCAATTTATCACGCTAATTTTGGCGACCAACCCCAGGGAGATATTACCGAAATCGCTGCCCTAGATATTCCCAATCATGATATTTTAATGGCGGGATTTCCCTGTCAACCCTTTAGTATTTGTGGTGATTTAAAGGGATTTGACGACACCAGAGGCACGCTATTTTTTGAGATTGCTCGCATTTTAAAAGCCAAACAACCCGCAGCATTTATTCTGGAAAATGTCAAGCAATTGCAGGGACATCAACAGGGAAAAACCTTAGAAGTTATTCTCGATACTCTGCAAGATTTAGATTACCATACCGATTATCGGGTTTTGAATGCGCTTAATTTTGGTTTACCGCAAAAACGAGAACGGATTTTTATCGTTGGTTTCCGAGAAGCGCGGGGTTTTATCTGGCCAAAACCAGCTTTATCTAGAACAAGTTTAACGGAAATATTAGAGGAAAATGTCTCGGATTTTTATTATGCTTCCGAAAAAATTCAAAAAAGTCGCCTTCTGAAAAGAGAGGGGAAAAAACCTTATAGTGAACCGACTATCTGGCACGAAAATAAAGGAGGAAATGTCAGTGCTTATCCCTATTCCTGTGCCTTGCGAGCAGGAGCATCCTATAATTATTTGTTAGTGGATGGGAAAAGACGTTTAACAGCAAGGGAAATGCTCCGTTTACAAGGTTTTCCCGATGATTATCAAATTGTCGGCAGTTATCAAACTATGCGAAAATTAACGGGTAATAGTGTAGCGATTTCCTGCGTAGCTGCTGTGGTTAATTCTGTAATCGAGTCTTTGTTAGATGTTGAGCAAGCATCAACTAATTCATTCTCGTTCAATCGAACTACTCAATTAAGTTTATTTTCGACTCAGGAGTTTTAGATAGTGGTAAGTATTCAAGACGCTAAAATGAGACTTGATAGCATTATTGCTAAAGCTAGAATTGACTTGTATAAGCCAATTCAAATTGCCGAAGTTCTCAGAAAATCTCGGTTAGAAAAAAATATCAAAATTTTAGATTTAAAGACTTATCAAAATCAATCTATTCGTTGGCGAGATGAAGTAACAATAAGATTGCTTAATAAAGTTTCTACATCTTCTGCTAGATATCAACATGATGTATGGAGTACCACAGCCATGTCTCCTGAGTTACTGGAAATTCTTGATCGAGAAAATAAGCGAACACGGGGAGGTGTAGAACGTTATATTTATTTAAAATTTAGTGAAAGACAAGCCACTGTATCAAGTTTAATTGACTATATAGACAGTCAAAATGAGAAAAGTTTTGATTTAAAATATTTATTAGATGAGTTTAGTGCTAAAGCAGGAATCCGCAGAAGTATAGACAAAGCATACGAGATTATAGCTTATAGTTTATTTGAAACCATTGTAGTATCTCTGGAGGCAGAGATCACAATGTCTATACCTTCAATCAAACAAGATTTATTAAACGAGTTTTCTGATTTAGCTAAAGCCTTACTTGGTTTAGATAAGAACCAAAATAAGCGAGTATTTAAGGCTCATATTTATAGAGTAGGAGTGACGAATGCAGCCGATAGAGGATTAGATATGTGGGCAAATTTTGGCATAGCTATTCAAATAAAACATTTAACCCTTGATGAAGAAATAGCTCAAAATATTATCGATAAAGTAGAAAGCGATCATATAGTTATTGTTTGCCGTGATGCTCATGCTGATGTCATCAAAATTATAGCTCAACAAATCAGTTGGGGACAAAGAGTGCGTGGCATAATACTTGAATCAGAGCTAATTAATTGGTATAACAGATGTTTGCGAGGTGAATTTTCTAATTTGTTGGCCAAACCTTTACTTCAGTATCTAAGTGATAACTTTAGAAAAGAATTTCCTCAGTCTATTGCTTTAATAGATTTTTTAGAGGAAAGAAAGTATTTGAAGTTAAAAATAAGAGACGATGATATTTGGGCTATTGGTTAGATTAGCAAAAATGGTAATTAAGTCAAGAAAACAAAAACTATCAAAAAGTCCCTCCTGTCTCCTGCTGTCAACCCATTGATTAGGATTTTTCTTAGCCACAAAAGTTTTGGGAGCGTCAAAGATTTTAGGCAAGGATGTGGAACGCTTCATTTGATTTGGTGTAACAGAAAATGGCTGTCGATTTTACAATCTAAGACCTTAAATCGAAATCTATTGCCCTATTTTAGCTGAAACTATTTTTATCGGTATTTTTAACCAATTATCAGAGAAAATTTACCCACTAGAGTCGCCCTAGCTTGCTTTCTTTTTGTATAATACTAAATCCGGTTATTAAGAAGTAGGTAGGCGTTAAAAGTTGTCAGACACCCCCCTTATCAAGGGGGGCAGGGGGGATCCCCCCGCCTATCGGCACCCCCCTTATCAAGAGGGGCAGGGGGGATCGAACCTAAAATCCATTTTTAATTTAATTATAACCAGCTACTTAAAGACTGATTATTTATTCCCCTTTTTGCATGAGTGCATGAGCAGAAAACGGGTTTCTCCGAGAAACCCGTTTTCTGTGCGTTACTCAACGGATTTAGTATAATAGGGGTTAATCTTCCCACACTTGTCAAACGGCTATGAGTCTCTGTCTCAATCCCGATTGTTCGCACAAAAACACCCCCACGGATAAATTCTGTCATAAGTGCGGTTCTCAATTACTGCTCAGAGAACGTTATCGAGCGCTAAAATTAATCGGTCAAGGGGGTTTTGGTAAGACATTTCAAGCCATAGATGAGGATAAACCCTCAAAACCCTATTGTGTGATTAAACAATTTTTCCCGTCAGCGCAGGGAACAGGAACTTTACAAAAAGCAGCAGAATTATTTAAAGAAGAAGCGATTCGTTTAGATAGTTTGGGAAGATACCCACAAATCCCCGAACTTTACGCCTATTTTACCGCTAATGACGGGCGACAATATCTCGTACAGGAATATATCGAAGGACAAAATCTCGAACAAGAATTAAAAGAGGAAGGAGTATTTAACGAAGCAAAAATTAAACATCTTTTGTCAGAGATTTTACCAATTCTAGAATTTATTCATAGTAAACAAGTAATTCATCGCGACATTAAACCCGAAAATATTATTCGCAGAAAAAGCGATAATAAATTGATTTTAGTGGACTTTGGGGCAGCAAAATTTGTCAGTCCTTTAAATCGTTCCATGACAGGAACAATTATCGGTTCTGCTGAATATATTGCCCCAGAACAGGGAAATGGTAAGGCAGTTAATGCTAGTGATTTGTATAGTTTGGGTGTAACTTGCCTTTATTTATTAACTGGAATATCTCCCTTTGATTTATTCGATGGGGGGGAACACCAATGGGTATGGCGACAGTGGTTAGTTAATAATCCTGTTAGTAGTGAGTTGGGGAATATTCTGGATAAATTAATCGAATTTGGCACGAAAAAACGCTATCAATACGCTTCGGAAGTGTTGCAAGCTTTGCAGATAAAAACATCGGTCTCTATACCCCAGACAACTATTCAAAAACCCGTTAATCCCGTTATTTCCGTTCCCCAAACTCCCCCATCTATTCAGCTTAAAAGTGCCAAGGGAATCGATTATCGGAACTTAGAAGATTTATTAAAACGGCAGCAATGGGAGAAAGCGGACGCAGAAACCGCAACAGTGATGCTACAGGTCGCCAATCGCACAAAAGAGGGATGGTTTCGGGTAGAAGATATCGATAATTTTCCCTGCGAGGATTTGCGAACCATTGACCAATTATGGTTGAAATATAGTAACGGAAAATTTGGCTTTTCTGTGCAGGCGAAAATTTACCGCGAACTCAGTGGGACGCGGGAGTATAATGAAAGAGTTTGGAACGCTTTCGGAGATAGGGTAGGCTGGCGAGTGAATAATTGGATATACAGCTACTGGAATTGTACTTTTGACCTAAAAGCACCCCTAGGACACCTCCCGTTTTTATTGACGATAGCCGACAACAGGACATTTGACGGATATATTGACGAGACCGGGACGCTAAGGAGGGGACATTTCGTGGGGGGGGCGTGGTTTTATAGGTCTCTCGCGTCGAGACTTGTAAAATGTAACATATAAACGTTACAGCCTCGTAGGTTGGGTTGACGCAAGGAAACCCAACAAAGAGTAACCTTTGGGGTTGTTGGGTTTCGCTTAAACAATCAAATTGAGCCATTTTCGACCCAGTATTGTGTCGCTCAACCCAACCTACAATAATTGCTTATATTAATTTCTGATTAATTGCCAATTCATTGCCGACACAAGAGTTAAAGCGATAACAATTCATTGCTGTATGTAACAATACAGAATAAGCCTCGTAGGTTGGGTTGACGCAAGGAAACCCAACAAAGAGTAACCTTTGGAGTTGTTGGGTTTCGCTTAAACAATCAAATTGAGCCATTTTCGACCCAGTATTGTTTCGCTCAACCCAACCTACAATAATTGCTTATATTAATTTCTGATTAATTGCCAATTCATTGCCGACACAAGAGTTAAAGCGATAACAATTCATTGCTGTATGTAACAATATAAGAGGAGTGCGATCGCTGATCTTGTAGGGTGCGAAAACGCGCGTGTAACGCACCGCTAATGTTTGGGATAAAATGGAGAAGTTTCAATGCGATCAAGTGCGATCGCTATGAGAAATGATCGAGGTCAAGCATGACAGTGCAACAACTTCGTTACAGAGATAGGATAGTAGAATAGAGGGGGCTACCATACGGCTGCTTCAGGCTTTGATTTAGTCTTGTCGATCAGTTATTATCATGAAAGAAAAAGTGTACTTGGATTCCACGGTTCCGAGTTATTACTTTGATGAGCGTGAAGCTCTAAAAACTTTTACCGAAATCACAAGGAAGTGGTGGTCGGAGATGTCCAGTTATTATGATTTATATATTTCGGATGCCGTGCTTCAAGAACTAACCAACGGAAACTATCCGCGTAAAGCTGAAATTATTCATTTGGTTTCGAGGATTCCTTTACTACCGCCGACTTCTGCTCTTGAACAAGTTGTCGAGTTTTATCTTGCCAACTATGTCATGCCAAGGTCTCTTGTGGGCGACGCTCTACATCTTGCCTATGCCAGCTATTTCGACATTCAATATCTCGTTACTTGGAATTGCAACCACCTAGCGAATGCTAACAAACGGAAGCATATTCGCGTTATCAATGCCCGCCTTGGTTTGTCAACACCTGAAATTGTCACACCACTTGAACTATTCAAAGAGGAGAATAACTTATGATCCACTCAGAGATTTTGCAAGAAAAAGATAAAACTCAAACAAGATTATCGGAGGAATGCACGTCTATCCATGACTATTTAGTTAAGTCTCGCATTGCTGCGGAAAAGGCTGCGGAATCCTACGGGTTTACTCTCAAGTATGCTGAAGAAATTCATAAAATTCGAGAAGAACACGGCAAAGCTTTCAACGCCAACACAACAGCCTCTTAGGTTGGCTTGAGCGAAACAATTTAGATTAATTCTGATTAATTGCCAATTCATTGCCGACACAAGAGTTAAAGCGATAACAATTCATTGCTGTATGTAACAATATAAGAGGAGTTTATCTCAGGAGTTCCACGGGATAAACTTACGAGTCTCTACTTATTGGATTATCGACTCACTTACGAAAGAAACAAGATTTGTGACTTTATTACCAGATTAAAAGAGTTAGACTAGGAAATTTGATATGTTTTCCGAAGTTCAATTAACTGAAGATTTGCCAGAATCTAATTTGTCTCGTGGCACTCACGCGATTATCGTGGATTATTGTCCTCGACCCGAAGGCCAAGAGGATGGCTATGTTTTAGAAGTGTTAAATAATCAGGGAAAAGCCTATACAGTTATCGCTGTAGAAGTTTCCAAGATTGAATCGATTCAAAATCTTAAACAGGATGAATTGCAAATTATATAATTCTGTTATTCTTAGTGGATTTAATCCCCCATCCTAGCAATGGCGAAATGGGAGCAATTTTAGAGGTTTTTAACGCTATCGGTGAGTCAATTTCAGTAGTTACTGTGCCAATTTCCGCGATTAAACCCCTACAGGCCAATGAAATATTTACCGTCCGCTCTTTGGTGAAAGTTGAATAAGTTAAAATCAAAGAGAATATCCCTATCGCTGCAATTTTAATTATCGATGAATCTCCTGAAAGATAGTAAAAAAATTCGTTTTATTGACCTCTTTTCTGGTTTGGGAGGGTTTCGATTTGCAATTGAACAAGTTTGTCGCCAACAAAACTTAGAATCTGATTGTGTTTTTTCCTGTGATATAGATAAAGACGCTCGGGCAATTTATCAGGCTAATTTTGGCGACCACCCCCGGGGAGATATTACCGAAATTGCTGCCCTAGATATTCCCAATCATAATATTTTAATGGCGGGATTTCCCTGTCAACCCTTTAGTATTTGTGGTGATTTAAAGGGATTTGAAGATACCAGAGGCACGCTATTTTTTGAGATTGCTCGCATTTTAAAAGCCAAACAACCCGCAGCATTTATTCTGGAAA
>NZ_JAPZSR010000095.1:0-7631 GCF_027531875.1 Microcystis sp. LE19-84.1B
TCTTAAAACTTGTTGGGAAACTTTAGCGGGTAAAGCTTGATACTGTTCTGTCTTTTTCATGAGAGAGGCCATCTGATTATAGGTCAAATAGCCATGACCATAAATGAAGTTTTGTCGGATTAAATAATTGGCTGAGTTGTAGAGATTTTTAGACTGCCAAGATAAATTATCTATCTCAGCCCAAAATCTATGTCCTTTCTTGATAATGTGTCTTTCGGCTACTAACATTATTGTCCGTTGTCTTTTAACTCAGCGTCGGGTTTTGAAGGGTTGTCATCCGTTGTGATAATTGTACCAGAAGGCAATTGATAGCCTGTTAAATTCCCTTGTTTCCACCACCTCCAAGCCGTTCGATAACTTATTGCTGCTTTTTTTGCCTAGTCTGATCGTCTCATGTCTATGTATTACTATGCCTGACTATATCTGACTATATTTGTATTGAAACTTTACAATACTCAAAGGATGGTTCTTCGTTACTTGGTATGGTTCGATAGGGGGGCATAAATCGACTAAATCGTTATTTGGCAAGAGATTTAATTGATTAGTTCGTTTTAGAGCGAAAACAATTGACAAAAATCGCCCAATGTCTTTCTACTTAGGGTGATAAGCAAACCTTATCTATCGGAGGGCGCAGGTTTCTTGCACCCCGACAGTAACGGATTTTGTCCACAATGTAGGGGCGAACTGCGTTCGCCCAAAAGGTACATTATCAAAGCGCAAGTCCCTAAGTGCAAGAGTGTCTATCCTAACTGAGAAATTAATTTTGTCCTATTACCTACATTAATCTCATTCCGAGATTTCGATCGAATTAAACGATCTTTGCCAACGTTTTTTCCAGTGGCTAGTCGGTTCTAAGTCACACAGAGCCTGTTCGCTGCGACGACGTTGTATGATAACTTCGGCTGGGTCAGTTAGAGTCGCGTCTCGATAGGGAATAGCGGCTTTAGTTTGCAGATGTTCCCGTTCCTGTGCCGATAGAGATGGGGGTAAGGACAAAAAACTGGCTATTGTCCCTGGCGATCGCCGTCCGACGCTATCGGTGGCTCCAATCTGCAATCCTGCTAATTGTAAAGCCCTTCGCACCGAGGCAGCACAGGAATAGGTGACTAAATAACCCGTCGGACTCAGACATTTGGCCACTAAAGCTAAAAACTCCACCGTCCACAGTTGCGGACATTTACCCGGGGAAAAGGGATCGAGAAAAATTGCCTCCGCTTGAAAACCCGCCTCAATCACCTTGTTTATCGTCTGTCGCGCATCCCCGATTAACAGTTTAGCGGTGAGATTAGGCAAGTCTAGCCGGTGATTATGGGCAAAATCACTTAAATATTCGGTAATTGGTTGACTCCAACTATTTAAGAGATTTTCTCTAATAGCTGCTAGGGGAACCATTCGATCGCTTTCTAACGCTAATAATTCTACCCGACAATCCCCCCTAACTCGCCAAATGGCTGCCAACGCAGCGGCGGTATTATACCCTAAGCCGTAACAAATGTCAAGAATTTTCAGATTATTGCTCTGGTCTGCTTTTGCTGCCAGACGACTGGAGAGGATAAATTTTTTCTCAGCCTCTTCCCTTGCCCCGGAAGTAGAATGATAACATTCGCCGAATTCGGTCGAAAAAAAGGTATAAGAACCATCCTCAGTGACTTTTTGCGGGTAAGCTTCGGGGGAGACAAGCATGGTGATGGAGAATGTCTTTGAGGTGAATATCAGTTTCCAGCAGGCAAGCATGACCACTATTGGGCAGAATCGTTAATTTTGCGGCGGGTAACTGCTGAATTAGGCGTTTAGCCTCCGCTACCGATGGTAACAGTCGATCTCCTTGACTGGCTATCACTAACACCTCCAATTGCAGATCTTTTAACTCGCTGGCACTAACCTGAAACCGTTGTAACTGGGATAAACGCCAGCTAATCGTCTTCGGTGGGACGTATTGCATGGCTTTGAGGAGAGAGCGGCGATCTTCCCGGGATATTCGACCGAGAGCGGCGAGAAAGGGTAAAATAGTTAGTGCCGAGCTGCCGTGGATGAAATCGGGCATTATCTGGGTGATACCGATTCCCAAGCTTAAAAGAGGTCTTTGATTAAAAGAAGAAGCGGGGTTAATTAAAATCAGTTTTTTAATTAATTTTGCTGATTTTGTCGCTATTTTCAAGGCTAAACAGCCACCAAAAGACTCACCGCAGAGATAGACTTTTCTCGATTGTCCCTTTAATTCCTGTGCCAATAAAGCAATCACGCAATCGCTTAATTCCTCCCAATCGCCGAGATATTGCGGGGAAATCGCCAAACAACGCAGATCGAAGTAAGGAGCAAGGTTTTTAATCTGACGATGGTATAGTTGGCCGCTGCCATCCATTCCGGGTAAAAATACAAACAGGGGATAATCGGGACGGGGATGACGGGGAATAATCCAACTGATAGGTTGTTCCATTGTGCAACAAGCGCGATCGATGTTAAAAAAGTTTTTTCTAGTTATCTATATTTAAGGATAATTAGGGTCTGCTGAAAAAGTACGGGCGAAGCATTCGGATAGAAAATCTACGGTTTCACCGATAGGTTATTGCCCGAATGCTTCGCCCCTACCGGACGCGGGCCGATGAAGACGCAAGGTTTTGAACGACGATTCTCTCAAAATCTTGCACCTGTTTCGGGAGAAAAGCCCCAAAACCCTTACTTTGCCTACATTTCACATTTATTCAGCAAACCCTAATTAATGTTAGAGAGATTTGCCAATTTTAATAGTAAGACTAACCCCCAACCTATGGATGGTTTCTCTCTGCTCCCAGGGTGCATCTCATTTTTGTAAATCTACCAATTGGGATTTTTACGGGGAAACTCTCGGCTAAAATCGGGCATTACTTTCGATTTTATCACTCAATCCCAGCTTTTGGGGGGCAGAACCCCCCAAACCCCTAGGGCTGATTCATAGTAGGGTTGATCCATAGTAGGGTTGATTCATGAATCAACCCTACCCGTTGGGGGCGTGGCGCCGCCCCCAAACCCCGGAGCGCATTAGCTTTTCGGTGGGATGCTTACAGACAGCTGCTGATACATTTGTAATCATCTAAGAGTCACTGATAATTGCTGATTGTCGGTATTCCTGCAAATGTGAGATGCAGCCTGCTCGCCAACCCCTGATAACTGATAACTGATAACTGATTAACTGAGCCAAATTTTTAGGCCGCCGCTAAATTAGCAGCCACGAAATCCCAATTAACCAACTTAGTTAAAAAGTCGCTGATGTAATCGGGACGACGATTTTGGTAGTCGAGATAATAAGCGTGTTCCCACACATCCATAGTTAAGAGGGGAACCTGTCCGGCGGTTAAAGGATTGTCAGCGTTGCCGGTTTTGGTAACTTTGAGAGTACCGTTATCGAGAACCAACCAAGCCCAACCACTACCGAATTGAGTAGCGCCCGCAGTTTTGAAAGCTTCGACAAATTTCTCGAAACTACCGAAATCTGCGTTAATTTTATCGGCTAAAGCACCAGTAGGCGTGCCACCACCCGCCGGTTTCATGCAGTCCCAATAAAAACTATGATTCCATGCTTGGGCGGCATTGTTGAAAACCCCAGCTTTAGAAGCATCACCGGCAACCTTAACGATAACTTCTTCTAAAGAGAGAGCATCGAGTTCCGTATCTTTGACCAAACCGTTATAGTTATTGACATAAGCGGCGTGGTGCTTGTCGTGGTGGAATTCTAGGGTACTTTTGGTGATACAAGGCTCTAAGGCAGTGTAATCGTAGGGTAAAGGGGGAAGTGTGTAAGCCATGTGTTCTCTGTATCCTCTCTTGAGAGCTTGTTTAAGGTAGTGTTGTTAACCTTTTGTCAGTATTCAGCTTAACCAAGACGAATACCTTTGCAATAAAACTTTACATCCTCAATCATAGCACCGAAGGAGACTTGATCAGTGATCACTGATCGATCAGCTTTTTTCTCCCATCTCCCTTCTCCCCCATCACCTCAACTCCAACCCCTCACCGATAACTGATAACTGATTACTGATAACTGAAAAATCCTCCCATCGACCATCTCCTAAATCCTAAGAAGATCACCAAACAATGTTAGAATAATTCCCGTACTGTAGGCGCTTGCAGATTCTTGTGGGCGTGGCAGGGCAGGCGAAAAACGATTCCGTTAGGAATTAGACCAAAAAAGCTCCACTGGAAACAGCAGTAGATTTTATCTCACTGGGTTGACCGGTTGGCACTTCGTCAAATTACGGATCAATACAAAATTATCATTTACAGATCTTTCTTGGTAACTTATGGCACAGCGTACACGCTTAGGTGAAATCCTTCGTCCCCTCAACTCGGAATATGGTAAAGTTTCTCCCGGTTGGGGAACTACCTTGCTGATGGGAGTTTTTATGGCTCTGTTTTTAGTCTTTTTGCTGATTATTTTACAGATCTACAACTCCTCCCTAATTTTAGAAGGATTTAATGTAGATTGGGGTCAGTAAGCAGATTCCAACAATCTCGTCGCCATTTTTGGCGGCAGAATTATCCCTCGGACTTTGGCAGGTGGGTTATTGCCCACCGCGAGTTTTTTATTAGGAGCAAAAAAATGAATATTTTTGGGATTGGATTACCGGAAATGGGGTTAATTCTCTTGATTGCCCTGCTAGTTTTCGGACCGAAAAAATTACCAGAAATCGGTCGCAGTTTAGGCAAAACGATTCGAGGATTTCAAGAAGCATCAAAGGAATTTGAAAGTGAATTTAAGCGAGAGGCCGAGCAGATTGAAGACTCGGTAAAAATCAAAGCTCAATTAGAGGAAAGTCAATCTCCTAGCGATCAAACTCGTTCCAGTTAAGAACTGTGTAGAGATAAAAAGGAAGAAGATTGGGCGATAAATTTGTAGATCAAATTCGAGGCTATCCGCTAGATTAACATCGAGATTGACCAGAGCCGGAATAAATTGGCAGTTTTACCATCGGCCGCCATTTCTACTTGTTAGTTTTTTTGACCGAGAAAGGGGGAAATCAGGTTTCGGAGCGCAAAATCGTCTTCAATGACGATAATTTTGGCAGCAGTCACGGCCATAGTTGAATGAGTAGGCAGAATATACCATCAGTTTGAGAATTCCCAGAAGGCAACAAAAAAATGACTATTTCCTTGCTATAAGTATTGTAGATGTCAAGAGTGGTAAATGAATGTCTATAGTGGTATCCCCCGAACAAGTCCATCAAATCGTCAACAACCTCCATCACGATCCCTTTGAGGTTTTGGGGGCCCATCCCCTAGAAGAAGGAAAAGTAAATAAATGGGTTGTTAGAGCCTATTTACCGAAAACCACGGCCGCTTGGGTTATTTTACCGTCCCAAAGACAAGAATATCCCATGACGACCGCTTATCACCCCCATTTTTTCGAGTGCGTCATCGATATCGGTGAACTGAACAATTATCAATTACGCATCCACGAGGGGGAACAGGAACGGGTAATCTATGATTCCTATGCCTTCCGTTCTGCCAAACTCAGCGATTTTGATTTACATCTGTTTGGGGAGGGCAACCATCATCGCATTTATGAAAAATTAGGGGCGCATTTAGCCGAAATCGAGGGTATTAAAGGGGTTTATTTCGCAGTTTGGGCCCCTAATGCCCGCAACGTCTCGATTATTGGTGATTTCAATAACTGGGATGGTCGTGATCACCAAATGCGGAAACGTAATAATATGGTCTGGGAATTGTTTATCCCAGAAATCGGTGTTGGCACTAAATATAAATACGAGATCAAAAATTGGGAAGGTCATATTTACGAAAAATCTGATCCCTACGGTTTTGCCCAAGAAGTACGCCCGAAAACCGCCTCGATCGTGGCTAATTTAGATAGCTATACTTGGGATGATAGCGATTGGATGGAAAAACGCCGCCATAGCGATCCTTTAACTCAACCGGTTTCCGTTTACGAATTACACCTCGGTTCTTGGCTGCACGCTTCTAGTGCCGAACCCCCCCGTTTACTTTCTGGGTCCGGGGAAGCGGTTCCCGTGTCGGAATGGAACACTGGGGCGCGCTTTTTGAGTTACTACGAGTTAGCCCAAAAACTAATTCCCTACGTTAAAGAATTAGGTTACACCCATATCGAATTATTACCGATCGCCGAGCATCCTTTTGATGGTTCTTGGGGTTATCAAGTGACGGGTTATTTTGCCCCCACCAGTCGCTACGGCAATCCTGAAGATTTCATGTATTTTGTCGATCAATGTCACCAAAATGGCCTTGGTGTGCTAGTGGATTGGGTCCCTGGTCACTTCCCCAAAGATGGCCACGGGTTAGCTTTCTTTGATGGTACTCATCTTTACGAACACGGCGACCCGCGCAAAGGGGAACACAAGGAATGGGGAACCTTAATTTTTAACTACGGTCGCAACGAAGTCAGAAATTTCCTCGTCGCTAATGCTCTTTTTTGGTTCGATAAGTACCATATTGACGGCATTCGCGTGGACGCGGTGGCTTCCATGCTCTATCTCGATTATTGTCGTAAAGATGGGGAATGGGTGGCTAACGAGTACGGTGGCCGGGAAAATTTAGAAGCTGCGGAATTCCTGCGTCAAGTCAATCATGTAATTTTTAGCTATTTCCCCGGAATTCTCTCTATTGCCGAAGAATCCACCGCTTGGCCGATGGTGTCCTGGCCCACCTATATGGGCGGTTTAGGCTTTAATTTGAAGTGGAATATGGGCTGGATGCACGATATGCTCGATTATTTCGGCATGGATCCCTGGTTCCGTCAATTCCATCAAAATAATGTCACTTTTAGTATGTGGTATAACCACAGCGAGAATTATATGCTGGCTTTGTCCCACGATGAAGTGGTTCACGGCAAAAGTAATATGATTGGCAAAATGCCGGGGGATGAGTGGCAAAAATTCGCCAATGTCCGGGCATTATTTGGTTATATGTTTACCCACCCCGGCAAGAAAACCATGTTTATGAGCATGGAATTTGGCCAGTGGAGTGAGTGGAATGTTTGGGGTGATTTGGAGTGGGGTCTTTTGCAGTACGAACCCCATCAACAGCTAAAACGCTTTTTTACTGATTTGAACGCCATCTATAAGAGTGAACCTGCTTTATATACCCAGGATTTTGGTCAGGATGGCTTTGAGTGGATCGACTGTAGTGATAATAGTCATAGTGTCGTTTCTTTCCTGCGCTGGAGCAAAAATTGGCAGGAGTTTCTGGTGGTGGTCTGTAATTTTACTCCCCAACCCCACAGCCATTATCGCGTTGGTGTACCCCATCCCGGTTTTTATCAGGAAATCTTTAACAGCGATGCGGGTAAATATGGCGGTAGTAATATGGGCAACCTTGGCGGTAAATGGACGGAGGAATGGTCCTATCATAGCCGTCCCTACTCGATTGATCTCTGTTTACCACCTTTAGGGGTTTTAGTTCTCAAAATCAGTCCTAATGCTTCTGGGGAATAGGTAAGCTTTTTTCAGTGATCAGTAAACAGTAATCAGTGAACTGAAAACTAAGGGACTTGCGCTTTGATAATGTACCTTTTGGGCGAACGCAGTTCGCCCCTACATTGTGGACAAAATCCGTTACTGTAGGGGCGCAAAGCTTGCGCCCTCCGATCGATCAGGTTTGCTGATCACCCTAACTAGGGGGAG
>NZ_JAPZSR010000243.1:0-4144 GCF_027531875.1 Microcystis sp. LE19-84.1B
TCTAGGGGTGGAGGGTTCCCATTGCCCTATCCTCTTTTCCCGGTCTACCGATTTGTCTGCGCCGTCAGTTGTACTGAACTTCGCTCGTTAGGCTGTCTGAATCCATCGTCACGGGTGGGTCATTGACCACCACTATATTAAGCTAAACGGCTTTTACTTCGGATCACCGATATAGACTCCAAAAGGTTTATAGCTATTGGATCATGCAGGTTAAGCGCCGTTTAGCTTAACACATTCAAGCCGTCGTAGAACGACGGGGTTTCAGACCCAAAATTTCTGATGAATAGTGCCTTGCGGAAAATATTGATAGGCATTCAGGAGGACAAAACGACCAGCGTAAAGGTCTTGGGGCGAAATTTGATGATTCAGATCGATCGTGCGAGCATGGGGGGCAATTCCCGCGATTACTCCCTTTATAATGCCCACATAACCGTCCTGTAGTCCAAAATCGCTAGTAAGGGTTATTAGTGCCTGTTCCGTCATTGACTTGTTCCTAGGGTTGCCAACACCGTTAATAAATCTTAACGCCAAATTCAGTAGCTAAAGATACAGTTTACCAAGGAGAATGTTATGATTTAGATATAAGGTAAGTTAAGTCGCTCAAAAGTCTGTCCATCATGAACAAAAATCGTCAGCAAGTCCTAACACAAGCCGCCGTCGCTCATAGGGAAACACTCCGCAGAAATTTACAACACCGACTGGAAGTGGCTAGAGCGCAGGGAAATGAAGCTTTAGTGCGTCAATTGGAAGCAGAGGCGGCCTATTTGCACCTTCGTTAGATTTAATCGGTGTTTAGTCATAGTCTAGTTGTCGGTTTCTAGTGATCGGTATGCCGATCACTTTTTTTTGGGTGAATTTTTTTTTAATTGCTGATATCTTAACTGGCAATCCCTAAAATAGAAGGAACAGCAGTGTAGAGATCAAATAATTATGGCTTTTTTTCGACAATATATCGCCCCGCTCCTGACTATCCTAGTGTTTTTAGTTGCTCTGGTTGCCACCGGCATCCGGATTTTTTTACCGGCAGATTTAGCGGCACCCGCTCCGATCGAGCCATCCCTGGGCATAATTTTCTTTTATGCTTGGCATGGCTAACCTTCCCGAAGATTATCGGCTGCGACTGGGAAAACCGAGCGATCGCTATCTACTAATTAATTTTCTCACCCGCACCTATCAAGAATTTTTTCCCGAACAAAAAAACCTCTCCCATCTAGCTGATACAGTCAGACAGTTTTTTTGCCTCGATACTCCCCTGTGGATCGTCGAAGGACAACAAACGGCGATCGCTTGTCTCTGGATGGGGAGCGCCGTCGATCAGGTGACAGGCGATCGCTATGGTCATATTTTCCTAATTTACGTCGATCCCCAGCATCGTCGCCAAGGTATCGCCAGCGCACTAATCGATCGAGCTAAGGATTGGGCAAAAAGTCGCGGACAAACCCGCATCGGTTTACAAGTCTTCATCAATAACGACAATGCTCTCAATCTCTACCAAAATCTCGGCTTTCAAACTCGCTCTTTGCTGATGTGGAAAAATATTTAGAAACTGTTAGGAGTCAGGAGATAGGAGTCAGTTATCAGTTATCAGTTCACTGTTTACTGGACGGCTACGCCGTGCCTTTGGCAACACTGAAAAGCTCCCCACTTCCCCACTTCCCCACTTCCCCACTTCCCCACTTCCCCACTTCCCCACTTCCCCACTTCCCCACTTCCCCACTTCCCCACTTCCCCACTTCCCCACTTCCCCACACCCAGGAAAAACTTTTTCAGTAAACCCTAATTATTCTCGATCGAGCGACAAAGGTTAAAATTTGGGAAACACTGGAATACACTGGCAGTCAACGTGGATAAAAACACGCTATTTTAATAACCTATACTAATCTAATCGCGCTTTAGGAGTCAGCAGTTTTCATGGATTCCGTGACAACCCTCCAATGTCAAAACCTAACCTGTCTATCCCCGAACGCTCTCACTAATAGATTCTGTGAAAAGTGCGGTACTCCTTTAGTTAAGCGCTATTTATGGATGATGGGTGATTGGGTGAGAACCTATTATCATGTTGGCGAGCTAATTGATAATCGTTATTTGGTCAAACAACCACAAATTGTTCTTGATACTAAACCCGCTCAAGCACCCCAAGCACCGGAAGAACCTCCTAGCTGGCTCTCCCTCTACCTAAAATTGTTACCATTCCATCTCCATATTCCCCAAGTCTATGGCTATATTCCTAGTCCCGACGAACGCTTGAATATGGACATCTGGCTGTTGGAATACGGCACTATTCCCCTCGATCAAACGGGAGAATTAATATATCCGGAACTATTGCCCACTCTAGCCGAGGTTTGGTCGCAAGCTTCCGATTTAAGACAAATTCACTGGTTATGGCAAATGGCCAAACTCTGGCATCCCCTTCAGAGAAAGGCTGTAGTCTCTAGTCTGCTCAACCCTTCGCTGACGAGAGTGAATAATCAGCTGCTGCAATTGCTAGAATTAAGCAAAGATGAGGCCAACGCTCCCAATTTAAAAGATTTAGGAGCTTTCTGGACCGGTCTGATCCCGACGGCAGCCGCTAATATTCAAGATTTTCTCGTATCCCTGACCCAAGAGCTAGAATCCGGTGATCTCGATCGCCCGGAATCCCTGATCGCTATCCTCGATTATGCACTACAGCACTACGGTGGAGGTCAAGAACGCAGCTATGAGATTTTTACCTGCACTGATACTGGTCTGATGCGGGAACACAACGAGGATGCCTGTTATCCCCCGACTAATCAGGCCATAACCCTCGCTCATGGTCAAAATCCCCTGGCGATTGTCTGTGATGGCATCGGCGGTCAGGAAGGGGGCGAAATCGCTGCTCAATTAGCGATCGAAACCCTGTCTAGGGAAATTAATCCCAGTCCCACCACTAATATTGAAGTCTATCCCGATAGTTACAGTCTTGTCCTCGAACAGGCGATTCGTGTCACCAATGATCTGATCAGTCAACGCAATGATCAGGAGTCAAGACAAGATCGTCAGCGCATGGGTACGACTCTAGTTATGGCTTTTGCCCAGGCCCAGGAAATGTACGCGGCCCATGTGGGGGATTCCCGCATCTATTGGATTACTGCCCACAGTTGTCATCAAGTGACGGTGGATGACGATCTCGCTTCCAGGGAAGTGAAATTAGGCTATCTCCTCTATCGTGATGCCATACAGTATCCCAACGCGGGGGCCTTGGTGCAAGCTTTGGGCATGAGTAGCGCCAATAATCTCCATCCCACCGTTCAGAGGTTGATTATTGATCAAGATTGTGTTTTTCTCCTCTGTTCCGATGGTTTAAGTGATTACGATCGGGTAGAACAATACTGGGACAGTGAAATTGTGCCTCTTTTGCGAGGAGAGAAAAATGTAACCGCCGTGGGGGAAAGTTTATTACAACTAGCTAACCAGAAAAACGGTCACGATAACTCCACCATCGCCCTAGTTTATTGTCGGGTAGTTCCTGCGGCTGAACCTGTCACGCCTTTAGTTTATGCTGAGGCCAAAGAACGGATTATTCCCGATCTTAATGACCAAGATTTTGATCACAGCGGGGACACCTACCCCGGAGAAGAAGTGGTGACAGCAATACCCACTCCCCCCCCTGCATCTTCTTCGGTTTCTAGTCGTACTTCTCCCCCCGCGCTCACTAGGGTTTCACCCCTAGTCGTAGTAGCGATCGCTGTCGGTGTTCTCGGTTTGCTGGCTGCGATCGCTTGGCAATTCTTGAGTCATAATCCCCCTTCCAATCCACCGATTTCTCCCGCACCCGTCACCGGTCCGAGTCCCACGACCGGGACGACACCTTCCGCACCCGTCACCGGTCCGAGTCCCCCCAATGCTTCCCCTAACTAGGGTTTGCAGCAAAAAGTTTTTCGTGGGGACAGGGTGTGGGGTGTGGGGTTAAATACAGAAGCCAAAAACCTAACTAATATTATCCAAAATTACTCATGACTTGTGCTATAATCGTTCTATGAGGAAGTTAACCATATCGGAAGCCGCTAAATTGAAAGGTGTAAGCGTATCGACGTTAAGGCGTTGGGAGTCTGAAGGTAAACTAATTCCAGAACGGACTGCTAATGGGCATCGTCGTTATACAATTTCTCAGTTGCTTGGTTTA
>NZ_JAPZSR010000414.1:0-25244 GCF_027531875.1 Microcystis sp. LE19-84.1B
CCAATTTTATAAAAAATAATATCTCCTGCAAGAATCAAAAATCTTCAGTAGCAGACAAAAGATAAGAGATAAGGGACTTGCGTAGGAATAATATCCCAGCCAGAAAATCGCTCTGTAGAAGAACCAGACCAGCCAGATGGCACATTATCAAAGCGCAAGTCCCTAACACCTCGAAGGCTCTCCCCCTACTTAGGGTGATCAGCAAACCTGATCGATCGGAGGGCGCAAGCATTGCGCCCCTACAGTAACGGATTTTGTCCACAATGTAGGGGCGAACTGCGTTCGCCCAAAAGGTACATTATCAAAGCGCAAGTCCCTAACTATCCTATTCATAAAACCTAAAATTATGTCGAATTTATCCGGGGTTTTAGATATTTTGACCCGATAGCGGCTCGATAACTTACTTTTGCAGGAGATCACTGATCCTCTTGCCCTATTTTGGTAAAATCAACTATAATGGGGAGAAGTTAATTTTTGCCAAGCTTGAGCAGACTTAAACCAATCCCTCAGTGAGCAAGCAATTGAATCCTATGCTTAAAATTGCCCTTTTTGGAACCAGTGCCGATCCTCCTACTGCCGGTCATCAAGCCATACTAAAATGGTTATCGGAACAGTACGATATCGTTGCGGTTTGGGCTGCCGATAATCCCTTTAAAAATCATCAAACCAGTCTCGAACATCGTCTGAGGATGTTAAATTTGCTCATCCGGGATATTCAACCCCCAAGAGATAATATACAACTGCGACGAGAATTAAGTGATCGACGGAGCTTAATTAGTGTGGAAAAAGCGCAAGCAATTTGGGGAGAACAGGAGGAATATACCCTAGTCATTGGTTCTGATTTAGCTGGACAAATTAGGCACTGGTATCGTAGCCAAGAATTACTAGAAAAAGTCAAAATTCTCGTGATTCCTCGTCCCGGATATCCTATTAACCAAGATGATATTGAACAACTGCAAACATTAGGGGGTGATTGTCTGATTGCTGATGTCTTTGCTCCGGCTGTATCCTCAACAGATTATCGAGAAAAAGGCGATAAACAGGCTGTTCCTGCACCGATTAAAGATTATATCGAAGGTCAAAAACTTTACGCATGAAACCGACAAATACCCTAGCTAATAAATCTCTAGCTGATTTTAAAGTCGGAGTTGATAACGTGATCTTTTCCGTTGATACCCAATTAAATCGGCTGCTGGTGCTTCTGATTAAACGACGGGAAGAACCCTTTAGCAATTACTGGAGTTTACCCGGAACTTTAGTTAGAAATGGGGAATCACTGGAAACGGCAGCCTATCGAATTTTAGCCGAGAAAATTAGCGTCAATAATCTCTATCTGGAACAGTTATATACTTTTGGCAGTCCAGAGGGAGATTCCCCGGCAGCAGCCGAGAGTTTTGGGAAACGTTATCTATCGGTGAGTTACTTCGCTTTGGTGCGGTTTGAAGAAGCAAAGTTAATCACTGAACGGGATTATAATATCACTTGGTATATGATTGATAAAGTGCCAGATTTAGCCTTTAATCACGGTCAAATTTTAGCTTATGGCTGGCAAAGATTACGCAATAAAGTAGAATATAGTCCCGTCGCTTTTGAGGTTTTACCAGAATTATTTACTTTAAATGATCTTTATCAATTTTATGAGACAATTTTAGGTAAAAATTTTAGTGATTATTCTAACTTCAGAAATCGGCTATTGAAATTAGGATTTCTCAAGGATATGGGTTTAAAAGTCTCTCGTGGTGCCGGTCGTCCGGCTAGTTTATATCGCTTTGATGAAAAAGCTTTTGCTCCCTTTAAAGAGCAACCGTTAGTTTTTGTTTAAATAGGAAAAAATATGAGAATTGCTATCGCTCAATTAAATCCCATTGTTGGAGATATCGAAGGAAATGCTCAAAGAATTTTAGAGGCTGCTCAAACGGCATTTAATCAGGGAGCAGAATTACTTTTAACCCCGGAATTATCCCTCTGTGGTTATCCCCCCAGAGACTTGTTATTAAATCTGGGTTTTGTGGAGAAAATGTCTCGACAATTGCAATTATTGTCCCAACAATTACCAGAAAAATTAGCCGTCTTAGTCGGTTTTGTCGAAAAAAATCCCTCGGCAACGGTCAGAGGAGAAAAGCCGCTATTTAATAGCATAGCTTTGTTAAAAAGTCAAGAAATTAAACAAATTTTTACTAAACGTTTATTGCCTACCTACGATGTTTTTGATGAGGATCGTTACTTTGCTTCTGGGAAAGAAAGTCAATATTTTCAACTAACAGAAAATAATGTAAAAATTGGTGTAACTATCTGTGAAGATGTTTGGAATGATGAACAATTTTGGGGTCAGCGTCAATACGCAGTTAATCCCATCGCCGATTTAGCTAATTTGGGAGTGGATTTAATCGTTAATCTTTCCGCTTCTCCCTACAGTGTCGGTAAGCAAAAATTGCGAGAATCTTTATTATCCCATAGTGCCACTAGATATAATTTACCGATAGTTTATGTCAATCAAGTGGGAGGTAATGATGATTTAATTTTTGATGGTGACAGCGTTGCTTTTAACAGACAAGGAGAAGTGATTTATCGCGCTCAGGCATTTACTTCTAGCCTAGAATTGATCGAGTTTAATCAAGATTTGTTACCCGCAGTTATTCATCCTTTACCTGTCAATGAAGATGAGGAAATTTATCGAGCTTTAGTCTTAGGAGTACGAGATTATGTGCAGAAATGCGGTTTTAAACGGGTAATTTTCGGCTTGAGTGGTGGCATTGATTCCAGTTTAGTTGCCGCTATTGCCAGCGACGCATTAGGTAAAGAAAATGTTCTCGCTGTGATGATGCCTTCTCCCTATAGTTCCGACCATTCCATTAGCGATGCAGTGGCTTTAGTTAATAATTTAGGTATCAAAAGTGAGAAGTTAGCAATTCAAGAAATTATGACCGCTTATGATCAACTTTTAGATGGTCTTTTCTCTGGGACTGATTTCGGTATTGCTGAAGAAAATCTTCAGTCACGCATTCGCGGTAATTTATTAATGGCTCTCTCTAATAAATTCGGTCATTTACTATTATCCACTGGCAATAAATCAGAAATGGCGGTGGGATATTGCACCCTTTACGGTGATATGAATGGTGGTTTAGCAGTGATTGCTGATGTGCCGAAAACCCGCGTTTATTCCCTCTGTCGCTGGTTAAATCGGCGCGGGGAAATTATTCCCCTTAATGTGATTAATAAAGCTCCTAGTGCTGAATTAAAACCCAATCAGAAGGATCAAGATTCTTTACCTCCCTACGAGATTTTAGATGCTATTTTAGCACTATTAATCGATCGCCATCAATCCGCCGAAAAAATTATCGCCGCCGGTTTTGAGCCTGAAATTGTGCAGAAAGTGATTAAATTAGTTAAAAATGCCGAATTTAAGCGCAAACAAGCTCCCCCAGGTCTAAAAATTAGCGATCGCGCTTTTGGTACTGGTTGGCGAATGCCTATCGCTAGTCGTTGGGGTTAGGGGGTTTTTTCAGTTATCAGTTATCAGTTATCAGTTATCAGTTATCAGTTATTAGTTATCAGTTATCAGTTATCACTAACCCAGGCGGGCGTTGGGTTTCATACTTCAACCCAACCTACGTTCTGTTCACTGATTACTGATTACTGATTACTGTTCACTGAAAGGGGTATTCGTGAGAGAGGAAGGGTAAAGGGATTAATTCTCCTGTTGCCTCGCCGATTTGTACTTTTAAACCCTCTCCTCCCGCTTTTGTTTTCACATAACCCAAGCCAAAATCCTCCAGCACACTGGTGAGTAAACCGACTTTTTGCGCTTCTAAAATAATCGGGGTATTGCTGGGGACGGGTTGGCTGAGTTTTATACCCCAAAGTCTTTGTTTTACGCCTTTATAGGTGTTGAGACGGGCGATAGTTTCTTGACCAATATAACAACCCTTATCAAAGACAATCGCTCGCCATAAACCGGCCTCTAAAGGGTTATAATCTTCGGTTAATTCTCGATCGACTGCCGGTCGGCCCTGATGGATTCTCAGGTATTCCCACACCTGCTCATCGGCGGGAGTAACGCCATTTTTAATTAAATTTTCCCAGAGGGGACCGGCTTCGGCGGCGGCAACGATTAAAGTATATCCGGGTAGGTCTAAGCCGGTACCGACGGCCACTCTCAGGGGGGGTTCGGAAAGGAGATAATGACTATGCTCCACCCCCGTTAAAATCTGCTCTGGAATGGCGATTTTTTGCAGGTATTGCCGGCTTTTAGTACCGATTAGGGTGACAATGCTAAAATTATCGGTTAAGTCGCTAATTTCCACCTTATCGAAGGGGAAAATATAGCGATCGATCAATTCCAGTAAAAATTGACGACGTTGGGGAGAAACGAGGATGAGGAGGGAATCATCGCCAGCGTAAACTGTGACAAAATCGAGGGTACGACCGGTAGAGTTAAGGAAAATTGTCTCACAACCTTGACCCGGTTTCAGGCGATCGATAGCGTTACTGGTTTGATTGTGGAGAAAACGCAGTCGATCCTGGCCTTTTAATTCTAATAAACCCCAATGGGAGCGATCGATTAAAATTGTTTGGGATGCTAAACTTTGGGGATCATTGTGGTAATCTTTGAGAAAATTAGCGGCATACTCTGCCTTGATCGTGTCTAAATCTGCTTTCATTGGGGTAAATTAGCGAATAATTGCTTAATAATGCGCTCGGTTTTCGTTTCCAAACTCTGCCAATCTAGTTCACCGGTGGGATCGAGGAGACTGGTATCGATGGTGACGGTTTCTCCTTCATCGGTGGGATAATCGAGAAAACAGACTTGAAAACAAAGTTCCCAAATATTTACAGTAACGGAGCGATCGAGATAAGTCAAACAGAGCAGATAACTGGGATAGGGATCTTGAATTTCTGTATAAGTTCCTTTCCAGAGGGAATTTTCTAACTGTTTACGCAGATTATCCAGCACCCGAATAAATGCCGGTTGCATTAATAATTGTGCCTGTTCCCAAGCGGTAATATCTTTAAATTTTGGATTCATCTTATCAGTTATCAGTTATCAGTGATCAGATTTGAGTATTAAGTGGGGGGATACCCCTGCCACCCTTGATAAGGGGGGATCTGGCAATTTTTAACACCCACCTACTTATTAAGTGAGCAATATTAAATAGGGTTTACTGAAAAAGTACGGGCGAAGCATTCGGATAGAAAATCCACGGTTTCACCGATAGGTTATTGCCCGAATGCTTCGCCCCTACAGGACGCAATTGCCGCTCAAGATGCCCGGTTTTGAAGCGCGATTCTCTCAAAATCTTGCACCTGTTTTGCGAGAAAAGCCACAAAACCCTTGCCTTGCCTACATTTCACATTTATTCAGCAAACCCTAAATAGACAAAGACATACATTTCAGCCATAGAACTATTTTGTTTCACTCTTGGAGATGTCTAATGGCATTAACAGTGCTGTCTTTTCACTGTTTACTGTTCACTGGTTACTGATAACTGATAACTGATAACTGATTTAGGCTGTTACTAGGGTTGCTTCCTTAGCTGCCATCATTTTCATGAGGTCTAACATCCGGCAGGAATAACCCCACTCGTTATCGTACCAAGAGACGACCTTAAAGAAATTGGCATTAAGTTGAATGCCGGCTTTAGCATCAAAAATACTGGAGTGGGGGTCGGTGATAAAGTCACTCGATACCACTTCCTCATCGGTATAACCGAGGATACCTTTCATCGGTCCTTCGCTGGCGGCTTTCATAGCGGCGCAAATTTCCTCGTAACTGGTGGCTTTTGCGGTTTTAAAGGTTAAATCCACCGCCGAAACGTTGGGAGTTGGCACACGGAAGGCCATACCGGTTAATTTGCCTTTGAGGGAAGGAATAACTAGGGTTACTGCTTTGGCTGCTCCTGTGGAGGAGGGGATAATGTTTTGACCGGCGCCGCGACCACCGCGCCAATCTTTTTTCGATGGACCATCCACGGTGGGTTGAGTGGCGGTCATCGAGTGTACTGTGGTCATTAATCCTTCCGCTAGTCCGAAGTTATCGTTAATAACTTTGGTGATCGGTGCTAAACAATTGGTGGTACAACTAGCGTTAGAGACGATCAGATCTTTAGCGGGATCGTACTCATTGTCGTTAACACCTAGTACAATAGTACGAATCTTGTCGGGATCTTTGGTGGGTGCGGAGATAACTACCCGTTTGGCCCCAGCTTCTAGGTGTTTTCCTGCTCCTTCGGCGGTGGTAAATAAACCGGTGGACTCGACCACATAATCGGCCCCGGTTGCTCCCCAGGGCAGTTGAGCGGGGTCTTTAATCGAGTAACAGGGGATAAACTTACCATCCACGACGATGCCATCTTCTTTCGCTTCTACCGTACCCTGAAAACGTCCGTGGGTGGAGTCGTATTTGAGCAGATAGGCAATATTATCGGGGGGGACGAGATCATTTATACCAACAAACTCGAAATCAGGATTTTGGATACCCGCCCTAAAAACGAGGCGACCGATACGACCAAATCCGTTGATAGCGACTCTTACTTTTGTCATGAAAAAAACTCCTTTGCAGCTGCGATAAGCTTAGGCACGATCAAGAAACAATAATTTGAGAATTGATTGGCCTGTAGAGAATCACTATATATGCTAATCAGCTTTTGTTGCTCGCTAGATGAAGTATAGAAAGATTTTAAGTTTCAGTGCTTCAAAAGCTATCCTAGTAGTCCTCACCACTGGCATCGAGAAGGCCTAATTAGGCTCTTCCCGACAAACTAGGGTGTAACCCTATAGTATTTTGGGAAAAGCTGACATTAAAAAATAATTAAAATTTTTCTGAGAATTATTGCTCCCTAAGTTAAGAAGACATTAATTTTCCTTTAAAAGCCATTTAAAAACCCCGCCCGACTGACATAAATTACCCAAGCAGGATCGGCAAAATATAGCTTATTTTAATAGTTTTTTGCGCCCCAAAAGGTTACACTCTTGATTACAGTTTTAAAACTGACCGAGGGTTAAGTAGCTGGTTATAATTAAGTTAAAAATGGATTTTAGGTTCGATCCCCCCTGCCCCCCTTGATAAGGGGGTGCGGATCCCCCCTTAGTCCCCCCTTGATAAGGGGGGTGGGGATCCCCCCTTAATCCCCCCTTGATAAGGGGGGCATCTGATAATTTTTAACGCCTACCTACCTAACCCTCTCGATGGAGAAATTGTCTATCAACTCTCTTAATCTCATCGTTCATAGATATCGGAGAAATATTCATGGTATCCGCACCAGAAAGACCCTTAACAGAGCAAAATCCCCTTTCTCAAGACGAACTCTACAAAACCCATGCCTATTGGCGCGCTTGTAACTATTTAGCTGTAGGTATGATTTATCTGCGCGATAATCCCCTGCTCAAGGAACATCTTAAACCCGAACACGTTAAGTATCGCTTACTTGGTCACTGGGGAGCAAGTCCGGCCTTAAGTTTTACCTACGTTCACCTCAACCGTTTAATCAAAAAATACGACCTCGATGTGATTTTTATGGCCGGTCCCGGCCATGGAGCGCCGGGGGTACTCGGTCCGGTCTATCTAGAAGGAACCTATTCGGAAATTTACCCCGATAAAAGTGAAGACGAGGAAGGATTACAAAAATTCTTTAAACAATTTTCTTTTCCCGGTCACATCGGTAGTCACGTCACCCCCGAAACCCCCGGTTCTATCCATGAGGGCGGCGAACTGGGTTATAGTGTTTCCCATGCCTACGGTTCTGTTTTTGACAATCCCGACCTAATTACGGCCGTGGTGGTGGGTGATGGGGAAGCAGAAACCGGTCCCCTTGCCACCGCATGGCACTCGAATAAATTCCTTAACCCGATTCGCGATGGTGCGGTACTGCCGATTTTAAACTTAAACGGTTATAAAATCGCTAATCCCACCATTCTCTCCCGTATTTCGACCCACGAGTTAGAAAGTCTCTTTGTTGGTTACGGTTACACTCCCTACATCGTCGAATGTAAGGAAGATGAAGACCTGCTCCACTGCCATCAAAAAATGGCCGCTACCCTAGAACACTGTATCAATCAGATTCGCTCCTATCAACAGGAAGCTCGCAGCACGGGAGTAGCTAAACGTTACCCCTGGCCGATGATTATCCTCCGGTCTCCCAAGGGTTGGACGGGTCCGAAAAATGTTGATGGTCATAAAGTAGAAGGATTCTGGCGCGCTCACCAAGTCCCCATGGGTGGGATGCACGAAAACCCCGACCACTTGAGAAAATTAGAGGAGTGGATGAAAAGCTATAACCCGGAGGAATTATTTGACTATACCACGGGTCAATTTAAGCCGGAATTTAAAGAACTCGCTCCTATTGGTCATCGTCGCATGAGTGCTAATCCGCACGCTAACGGCGGATTGCTGCGTAAAGACCTAAAAATGCCCGATTTTCGTCAGTATGCCGTAGATGTCACCCACCCGGGCCAAGTGGAAGCGGAAAATACGGGAGTGATGGGGGTATTTTTGCGGGATGTAATGCGAAATAATATGACTAATTTTCGCGTTTTTGGTCCCGATGAAACTGCTTCTAATCGTTTAGCGGCTCTCTATGAAGTGACTAAAAAAGCTTGGTTAGCTGATACCTATCCCGAGGATTTAGATGGTAGCCAATTATCTCCCGATGGTCGTGTGATGGAGATGCTGAGTGAACATACTTTAGTCGGTTGGTTAGAGGGTTATTTATTATCTGGTCGTCACGGTTTATTTCACTCCTACGAAGCTTTTGCCCACGTTATCGATTCCATGTTCAACCAACACGCTAAATGGCTCGATATCTGCAAAAATCATGTGCCTTGGCGTGCTTCTGTTTCCTCTTGGAATCTGTTATTATCCTCGGTGGTTTGGCGGCAGGATCACAATGGTTTTAGTCACCAAGACCCCGGTTTTATCGATTTAGTAACCAATAAAAGTGCCGACGTGGTGCGGGTTTATCTTCCCCCCGATGGTAACTGTTTATTAAGTGTGACTAATCACTGTCTCAAGAGCAAGGATTACACTAATATTATCGTTGCTGATAAACAGAAACACCTGCAATACTTGACCATTGAAGAAGCAATTAAACACTGCACCAAAGGTATCGGTATTTGGGATTGGGCCAGTAACGATGATGATGGAATAAATCCCGATGAACCAGATGTAATTATGGCTTGCTGTGGGGATATTATCACTAAAGAATCTTTAGCGGCCACGGCAATTCTGCGGGAGGAATTCCCCTACTTAAAAGTTCGCTTTATCAATGTGGTTGATCTGTTTAAATTACAGTCGGAAAGTGAACACCCTCATGGTTTATCGGAACGGGATTTTGATAGTTTATTTACCACTGATAAGCCAATTATCTTCAATTTCCACGGTTATCCTTGGCTGATTCATAAACTTACCTACCGTCGCAGTAATCAGGAACGTATTCATGTGCGCGGTTACAAAGAAGAAGGGAATATTAATACTCCCCTAGAATTAGCGATTCGTAACCAAGTTGATCGTTTTCATTTAGTAATTGATGTCATCGATCGCGTGCCGAAATTAGGTTCTGCTGCCGGTCATGTGAAAGAACGAATGAAAAATGCCATTATCGATAATCTCGATTATGCTTTTACCAATGGCATCGATAAGGACGAGATTACTAACTGGAAATGGCCTTATTAATTAGGCTAGAAAGTGGTTTAGGTGATGATAATTTATTGGTTTATTGATAAATTTCATCTTCCTATTCCACCTAAAAAATCTTCTTGATTTTCTACAGGGTGAGAGCATCTCAAAAGCTATTGACAATTGGCCAATCAGGTGCAAGATTTTGAGATAATCTTCGTTCAAAACCTTGCGTCTTCATCAGCCCGCGTCCTGTAGGGGCGAAGCATTCGGACAATAACCTATCGGTGAAAAGGTAGATTTTCTATCCGAATGCTTCGCCCGTACTTATTCAGCAAACCCTAATTAGATTTAATTTACTAAGAAAATTAAAATCATCAATATTGCGAGTTACAATTGTTAAATTATAAACGAAAGCTGTTCCCGCAATAATGGCATCTCCTAAGGACATCTTTCTGATTTGTTTTAAAGTTACTGCTTGTAAAAAATTCTTCAAAATAGACTTTATCTTGATGAGTTAACCGATGGTAGCCTAAAACTTCCAGATAGGATAAAGCAGAGACATAAGGAGAATTTTCTGCAATAAACTCCCGGAGAAAATCATTTATTCTGCCAAATGCCATCACAAATCTCCATTTTTACATAAAAAATGATAATATAAAACTCAAATTTGAACTATTGTTGTGGGAAGATAGTAAGATGACAAAGTTACAATTAACTCAAGCGGAAATTGAAAGCCTTACTTTTGATGACTTTTTGTATTTAAGAAATTGGATTAATAAGTTAGATGATCAACAATGGGAAAAACAAATTGAGGAAGATTCCATAGCTGTAAAACTTGATTTTCTAATTGACGAAGCATTATTTAAAAAAAGCAAAAATCAATAACCATAACAATATGTAAACGAATAATTTTAGGGCGATTTTCCCTATCATCATAATGACAATTAACGGCATCTTTTACCATTTCTCGTAAAGATTGTAAATCATCGGCTTCGGTAAAAATAGACTCGCCTAATGCCCTTGCTGTATATCCCCCTTCCGGTGCATCTTCCACTAAAAAAACTATTTCTGTCATATTTCCTTCTTTACTCTCTAAATTTTTGCAGTAATTTTAATTATAGTTTGTTTAGTTTTTTAGATAGCACTTTTTAAAGCTTACAAGATTAGCATTCGCCGTTTATCAACCCTAATCGCCTCTTTATTGCCAAAATGTAGTTAAACAAAGTGCAACCCAACACCAACCAAATAAATTAATAGTTGATCATGTTGGGTTTCGTGCCTCAACCCAATCTACCAAATCGGCGTACTGCTACGCAGTGCCTTCGAGATCGCACTGATGTTGCCTTACTGGGAAAAAATGGTATGATAATAACAATTTATTAATATTATTGGCAAGTAATTATGTCATCTTTAGTTATCTCACAACATATTGAAATCACTCCTGGTATCTGTGGTGGAAAACCTCGTATTGCTGGACATCGAATTAAAGTTCAAGATATTGTAATTTGGCATGAAAGAATGGGAATGTCACCAGATGAAATTATTTATCATCATCCTACTATCACCCTAGCAGATGTTTATGCAGCCTTGGCCTATTACCATGACAATCGAGAAGAAATTAGACGACAACTTGAAGCAGGAGAAGCTTTTGCTAAACAACTACAAGGCAACAAACCATCTTTAATTGAGAAAATATTAAATTGACGAGCTAAAATCGTTATGAAAAAACTTAGAGTTTATATCGATACATCAGTCATTGCAGGCTGTTTAGATGATGAATTTTCCTTAAAGTCCAATCAATTGATGGAAGCCATTAAGCAAGAAAAGTTTATTTTGTTAATGAGTGATATCATTGTTAGCGAATTAATTAATGCCCCCCAAGCGGTTAAAGATATTTTATTATCGATTCCGCAGAGAGTTATTGAAGTAGTTAAGATAACACCTGAAGTTTTACAGTTAAGGGATGCTTATATCAATGAAGGAGTTGTTACATCAAAGTCTATTAATGATGCTACTCATGTAGCGGCTGCTACAATAGCTAGAGCGGATGCAATCATATCATGGAATTTTAAACATATTGTGCGCCTAGATAAAATGAAAGGCTATAATCAAATTAATTTACTCAATGGCTACGGGATTTTGACTATTATTTCTCCTTTAGAGGTAACAATTGATGAAGCCAACGACAATTAAAAAAAGTTTTGACTGTTTAGCTTTTAAACAAACCAGTCAAGAAAAAATGGCTGAAGACATGAAAAATCTCAGCTATTCAGATCAGATTGAATATCTTCAAAAAAAGATTAATAAAAGTGATTTAAAGTTATGGTGGGAATCCATCAATAACAAGAAATAAGGCGCATTATACTCTGTTAATGCACCCGAAAAATAAGCGTGCTGCTACGCAGTGCCTTCAGTATCACACTCAGTCTCCAAAAATGCTCTCAAATATCTCACGCTTGACTCTAAAGTTAATTTCTCTAAGTCTTTGATAAAAACTCTCCAAATTTTCAATTTCTATCTTTCCTTCTTTGAGAAGTTTACGAATAATCGCTAAAGTTCCTTTAACATTTAAGCCTAAGTGTAGTGCTTCTTTTCTTGCTGCAAAGTCATCAAGGATGATATAATCAGTTTGTAATTCTATTCCTAAAGTAATGGCATCAGATTCACCTTTCCCTAAACGTTCATTTAAACTATTTGCTAGAGAGATTAATTTAATATTTATGATAATTAATTTCTGTTGATTGATCAGCTTATTAAGAGTCTCTGAAGATTGATCTTGTTTGGCATTAATTTCTTGTTGTACGGTTGCAGGCAAATAAAAATTAGCATTAGAATCTAGGAATTTTTCTAAAAATCCTAACTGAGACAAAAAGATTAAAGGGAAAGAAGTGAAAACAATTTTCATAGAGATTACCATTTTTTTTCTCTATCTATGTCTTCTGTAGTAAGATAAGAAAAATCGATTCTCATTAATTCTAAAATTTTCAAGAACATTTCTGTATCCATTTCCATGATTTCTGCGGCTTTATGAAGACTGATGATGCGAGAAACTAAAGCACCCACCACAAAAATAAATTGTTTTTTTTGTTCAATATTATCAAATAATTGTATTTCGGCGGCAATTTCTTGAAAAGTAATCGAAGTATTCATTGTCTTGCTAAGTTTCATCAATTAAGACACGCCTGACCCGATTTTAACATAAAACCAACCCAACCAACTCCCCTGACCTAAATGTTTGGTTCTTCGTTACTTGGTATGATTCGATCAGGGGGCATAAATTGACTAAATCCTTATCTGGCAAGAGACTTAATTGATTAGTTCGCTCTAGATCAAAAACAATCGACAAAAATCGCTAAATGCCTTTCTATACAAATAAGGGTTCCATCCCTTATAATCCCCGTCCATTGCATAACACAAACCGAAGAACCAGCTATAGTCTAATAAATTCAATTGCAAAAGCGGGGAAATCTGTTGCGCTTGCGAGGTGTTTCTGAGATTTCGGCAGCTACAGGGTAAACTAACGCCCCAACCGATTATGTAACCTATCTGATCGAGAAGTATCAGTAATGCGAGTTCTGATTGATACCAATGTCATTCTTGATTTTCTACAAGAACGAGAGCCATTTGTGGAAAACGCAGCAAGATTATTTGAGCGTATTGATGCTGGGGAAATTCAGGGATTTATCGCATCAACGACAATAACTAACATTAGTGGATAGGATGCACAAAATTAGCATTCAGGTCTTGATTCAGCAACGCCTTTGACACTGGCAATGATTTGTCCGATGTCTTGAGGAGTGGCACCTGTTGCCAACAGCGAGGGGATAAGCAATTCCAGTGAAACTGACGGATCGCCATTTTCAGCTTTGGCAATCCGAGGTTGACTAGAGCCGATTTTATTGGCCAGTTCACTTTGAGTCATTATCTTCTGCCGCTGACTTTTCAAACTTTTGCTAAGAGCTAGTTTGATTTCAACAAGGATAATCTCTTCGGGCGTTAACTCTAAAAAGTCGGAAACGGTTCCGATTTTCCAGCCTTTTGATTCCAAAAGCCCTTTTTTAGTCTCTTCCATCCTCTTATTCCTGCTGATCAGTATCGTATTTACTCAAACGTTTCTTACAAACCTCAATTACACTTTTGGGTGTTGCTCTTGTTGTCTTATTAAACACCTCAATAATCAAGATTGCATCTTCATCAATTCGATAAATAATCCTCCAATTTTTATCGATGTCTCTAATGCGTAGCTCATGACAATGATAGCCTACACTTGGCATAGGACGCGAATGTGGCAAACCAAGAGGTTCGCCTTCCTGTAGTTGCCTGAGTAAGACACCCGCTTCGATCCGTGCTTCTAAACTGAAAGGTGGGGTCTTGATCTCACCATGCAGCCAAGCTAAAGGTTTGCTTTGATCAGCCATGATGTATTTATATCATATCTGATGTACTAAAATATGGCAATCGCCTCACTACTATCTAACAATTCAAAGGTGGCGGAGCGATAAAATATGAACAGCGAACCTACTTTGAGCAACTCTCAAACTGATTGGTAACGATGAGAGGCAATCAGCGATATTGATAGCGATGTGTGAGATTATTCTTGAGATAATATAAAGTCGATGTCTGATAACTGATAATTGATCGCTGAATTTAACTTCTTAAAGAAACTTGGAACTGTTTAACTAAAGCTTCTCGCACTTTTGTCATTAAGGGTTCCACCTCTTCATCGGTTAAAGTTCGATCGCTGGCACGATAGACTAAACTAAAGGCCAAACTACAATGATTTTCTGGCACATTCTGCCCCTGATAGCGATCGAATAATTCGACTTTTTCTAGGAGATTACCTCCAGCATTTTTGATAGTTTTTGTCAATCTATCTACGGGTATATCTGTAGAAACAAAGAAGGCGATATCTCGTGCCGCCCCCGGATAGGTAGAATAGACCTGTAAACGTGGGGTAATTTTGGCACTATCGCTAAGAGTTGCTAACAGGATCGGGAACTGGATTTCAAAGGCATAAACTGCCTCAATTAATCCCTTTTGCTGACGCAATTGCGGGTGTAGTTGACCAAAAATTCCTAAGCGTTGTTTACCAATCCATAAAGAGGCTGTTCGTCCGGGATGAAAACGCGCATCTTCGGCATATTTTTCGTAGCTTACTGTCAGCGAAAGGCGATCGAATACTGCTTCTAAAATCCCTTTTGCTTCATACCAAGTCATGGCCACCTCTTTACCCGATCGCAGCCAACGTCCAGCAGGGAAGAAATCACCGCCGAAAATACCAGCAATTGCATCGTATTCGTTGATATTATCCGATTCTAGGCGGAAAACTCGCCCGATCTCGAAGCCATTTAAGGAACCGTTACCCTGAGACTGATTATACTCAAACGCTTCGATTAAACCGTCTAGGAGATTAGTCCGCAAAGCAGAATACTCGACAAAAAGGGGATTAGCGAGGACAACTTCCGCTAATTCCGGTTTAACTAGGGAATACTGGACTAATTCCGTCAAACCCACTGCACGAAAAGCTTCCCGCAGCCGACGCTGTATAGTTTCCTCAAAGGATAATCCTCCGGCTGCGGTTTTTGCCGGCAAAGTATCGACAAAGCGATCGTATCCGTACAGTCGCGCCACTTCTTCAATTAAGTCAATTTCTCGTTCTAAATCTCGATAACGGTAGTCTGGCACTGTCACAGTCCACAGAACAGGGTTTTTTGAGGTTAACTGCAATTCACAGCCCAAATTGCCTAAAATACGCTCCACATCTTCGGCGAGAATTTCACCGATCGCACCATCATCTAGGGTAACTTGACCCAGTATTTGCTGTAAACGTTCTAAACGCAATTCGATCGAACCACTGGACTGATCGGCGCGATAATCAGCTTTAACCTGACTGCTGACAGTTCCCCCAGCTAACTCTAGAATCAAATCGATCGCCCTTTGACAAGCATATTCCAAAGCGGCGGGATTAACACCGCGTTCATAGCGTCCGGAAGACTCGCTGCGTAAACCCTGCGCTTTTGAGGAACGACGGATGGCGATCGGATCGAATAAAGCCGACTCTAGCACAAGATTAACGGTTTCCTCGTTAACTTCCGTATCTTGACCTCCCATCACCCCCGCTAAAGCTACTGGCTTATTATTGGCAGTAATTAATAAATTAAGCTCTTTTAAGCTTCTTTCCTGACCATCAAGGGTAATGATTTTTTCCCCTTCCTCGGCAAAACGAACCCCAATAGTAACGGATTTACCTCCGGCAAAACTCTGTAAACGATCGCGATCGAAAGCGTGTAAGGGTTGTCCCCACTCCAAAAGTACATAATTAGTAATATCGACCACATTATTGATCGATCGCAGTCCGGCAGCCTGTAAACGCTGTTGCAACCATAGCGGAGATGGGCCAATTTTTACCCCCTCGATCACCGTACCAATATAAGCGGGACAGGCTTTATTTTCTGATATTTCCAGCGTTAAATCTTTTTTAGGGGAAAATTCCCCTAATTTCACTTTTGGTAGGCTTAATTCTCCTCCTGTCAAAGCCGCCACTTCCCGCGCGACTCCGATCATACTCAAAGCATCGGCACGGTTAGCGGTGGGAGAAATATCTAAAATCACCTCATCGAGTCCTAAAAGGGGACGAACATCTGTACCTAAAGGGAGATTTTCCTGGCTAAAAATGTGAATTCCTTCAGAATCCTTGGTTAATCCTAATTCTGCGAGGGAACAGATCATCCCTTCCGATTTTACCCCCCGCAATTTAGCCGGTTTAATCGTTAAATTGATTTTGGCTAAATAAGTTCCCAAAGTAGCCACGGGAACTAGAATATCAGCCCTAGCATTGGGCGCACCACAGACAATTGTACTAAGGTTTTCCTGACCGATATCCACCTGACAGACACTTAATTTATCTGCATTGGGATGGGGTTGGCGATCAATAATTTTACCAATAACCACACCCTTTGCCCATTCTCGGCGATCCTCGATCTCTTCCACTTCTATTCCCGCAATTGTCAATAATTCGGCTAATTCTTGGGGAGATTGGGCGACTTTGACTAATTCTCGTAACCAGTTGATCGAAATCCGCATCGTTAATTCTTGCTTGCCGTTGGTTCTTAACTATTGTAAACGGTGGGTTGTCACCGCGACCGGGTTGACAGGAAAATGATTGCTAGTCAAAAAAAGAGCCACAAATGAGTTATGATACAAGGGTTTTATCGTAAAAATTGCAAATTTTATCTTTGATCCTAGCTATTTCAGTTATTATCGGCAATATTGTAGGAGCCAGTAAAAATGACTCGGCTTTTTGAAAGTTTACGAATCAGTGGTTATCGTGGTTTTGAACAAATAGAACTGTCTTCTCTAGGACAGGTGAATATTTTTGTCGGTAATAATAATTCTGGCAAAACTAGCATTCTCGAAGCTGTTTCAATTGTTTGTAATCCCCTCGATCCCTTTCAGTGGCTAGAAGTGGCCCAACGTCGATTATACTTAGGCAGAATATCTTTAATGCGACCGGATTTGGAAGCAATTAAATGGGTTTTCTTTCGTCAGAATAATCTTGCTAGTAACGCATCCTATCAAGGACAAATTTCGATCAAGTGTACTGGAAATTCACCGATTAAAAATCTAGCAGCTAATCTCACCGATATTTACGGTGCGAGCAACGAAAAAGACAACCCAGAAAAGTTCAATGATGATTCCACCAATTCGGAAACCGATCTGGTTATCAATGGGTTAGAATTAAGTGTTACCGCCCATATTTTAGAGCAAGGCAGTTTCCTTAGTGTAGATAATGAACAAGTATTTCAGTTTTGGGAAAAAGAGCGTTTTATTCAAAGGAGACGACAAAAAATACTGGTGGAAAATGCCACCATATTTCCTGCTTATTTGTCCTCGGAACCAATTCTAGATAGACTATCCAAAATCATCCTAAAGGAAGAAAATAACAAAGATGACATCCTAGATTTAATTCGGTTATTTGACGAGGAAATTACCGACATACAAATACTTTCACCCAACAATAAACCAACTCTTTATATAGAACATAAACAGCTTGGTTTTGCTCCTCTCTATGTGTTTGGTGACGGATTTAAAAGAACCTTAGTTATGGTGCTTAGTTTGTTGACAATTACCGATGGGGTACTTCTAATTGATGAAATCGAGACATCTATTCATATTTCTGCCTTAAGTCGTGTATTTTCTTGGTTAATTAATACCTGTAATCAAAGAAGAATTCAACTTTTTGTAACTACCCATAGTTTAGAAGCAGTTGATGCCATGCTACAGTCAGAAAAGTCCATAGAAAACGTGGTAGCTTTTCGGTTAAATTCTCCAAGGGAAAAACCTCAAAGATTTTCGGGCGATTTATTGCATAGATTGCGTTGGGAACGCGGGTTAGATGTGAGGTAAAGATGGTGAGATACTGCTATATTGTTGTCGAAGGTCCGCAGGATGTCGAATTCTTAATTGGTTTACTTAAATTTTATGGCTTAAAGCGAGTTATTCATTTATCTTCATTGGATAAATTTTGGAAAACACTTATCCCGAGAGATTATCCACTAGAGGATGATTTAACCAAACGAGTACCAGTACCATCTTTTGTTCAAAATGAGCAATTATCAATCGCTTTACATAGTGCTATTGGCGATACACGCATAGCGCAAACCATCGAAGAAAGTCTCAAGTTTATTCAACCTTCACAGCTTTTTAGTGTGGGGATTTTTGCCGATGCTGATTACAGGGAAACACCTCAAGAAAGGTTCAATAAACTAATTACTAAGTTATCGGATATTGACTTACCAAATTTGCTACCACCTTCTCAAATTGGTCAAGTTAACAATCATTCGCCTCGCTGTGGTATTTTCATTGCTCCTAACAATCGTGAACAAGGAACTTTAGAAGATATTCTCCTCGAGTGTGCTAAGATAAATTATCCTGATTTACTCAATCTTTCTCAAACCTACATAGGAAGTATTGACAGGAATCAGTTAACTAAAAATGATCTCGAAGATTTTAAAAAACCAGCAGGTGAAAAGAAAGCAATTATATCCAGTATTAGTAGTATATTAAGACCGGGTAAAGCCCTACAAGTTTCCCTACAAGATAATCGCTGGCTAGATGAGAAAATCCTAGAATTAGAGAGCATCAAGCTTATTAAAAATTTCCTTGAGCAAATTATCGGACTTTGAGAAAAAAAAGCTAATTGAATAGCTGCTATCGAAATTATCCCCATCTCCCCTAAAAACAAGCTATCCTAAAGATTGCCGTACCGTTCTGATTCTATCCGTGCCTTACTATTCTCAATATCCCGACGCTTTCACTCCCAGTTATCTGAGCGAACTACAAGGACAGATCCTCGCTTGTCCCCACTTCACAGTTAACAATTTAAATCGAGATTTCGTTAAAACCAAAGGCTTTTCCATCGCTTTTCGACGCACACAAATCAGCGAAGTTGAACGAATTTTTCCCTATTTTAAACCCTATCTCGATCGCAGTTTACAAGCTGACTGCAACGCTTTTTATCTTAACCCCTTACTCCTACAAACCGGTTCACGAGTCGATCCCCATATCGATCGATCCCTGCGCTCCTATTGTAAAACAATCGATCCCCCGCTCCTGGTTAGCGTCCTTTATGTACAGGTTCCTAGGGATATTCAAGGGGGGGAACTGGTACTAGCAAACCGTAATCGTTCCGTGGCCCAGATTCGTCCTTGTGCTAACACCCTGATCCTCTTTCAAGGAGATCTCACCCATTCAGTTAATCCCGTTAGCTGTTCTGGTATTCGTCTCAGTCTTGTCTGCGAACAATATCGTTTAGATGCGGAAGAATTGCGAGAGATTCCCGAAATGCAGATAGAATCGCGAACCATAAAACCAGAAAAGAAAAAAAAGAAAGATCGGGTCGTTGCACTACAATAAAAGGACATTTTTGTAAAGATATTCTAGATGGTGATGCGCGAACCGATCGTCGAATTAAGGGGAGTGACCAAAGCTTTCGGCAAGAAAGTAATCTTAAATAACGTCGATCTGAAAGTGTACGAAGGGGAAGCGATCGGCGTGATCGGTCCATCGGGGACGGGAAAATCGACCATTTTACGCTTAGTCGCCGGATTACTGGCCCCCGATCGAGGAGAAGTGTACATCTACGGCACAAAACGGCAGAGAACCGTAGAACAGGGGGAAGATCCCCTCGGTGTTGGTCTAGTTTTCCAACAATCGGCCCTTTTTGACTCCCTCACTGTTGGGGAAAATGTCGGTTTTGCTCTCTATCGCAACTCAAAGCTAAAACGAGCCGAAATCCGCGATTTAGTGGAAGAAAAACTAGATTTAGTGGGAATGTCTGGTTCCTACGACCTCTATCCCTCTGAAATATCCGGAGGGATGCGAAAACGCGTCAGTTTAGCCAGAGCAATTATCAGCGATCCCTCGATCGCAGCCGATCGACCGAACATTCTCCTTTACGATGAACCCACTGCTGGACTGGATCCGGTTGCTTCTACCCGCATCCAGACGGTAATTATGGAACTTCTCAAGGTAAAAAAAGCCTGTGGGGCCCATCTCATTGTCACCCACGTCCACAGCACCATCGAAAATACCACCGATCGCATCGTTTTTCTCTATAAAGGTCAATTTCAATGGGTTGGACCGACTCAAGAGGCTTATCACTCCGAAATACCCGTACTCAAGCAATTTTTTACCGGCAGTATCGACGGACCAATTCAGTGATCAGTCAACAGTAAACAGTAATCAGTGAACTGATAACTCGCATCTGATCACTGATAACTGATCACTGATAACTGAAATCCCCCGATTTCTCCTGTAAGATACTGTGTAGTGATGAGGAGTAATTATTTATGGAAGCTGGCGGTTCACAACAGGGGATTTCCCCAACTCTGCGGCAAAGTGGTATCGGTTTAATGTTACTAGCATCGGGGGGAATATTAATCTGGTTTGTCGCCTGGTTAAGTAATTTTAGCTTCGGGGGACGCAGTTATCGAGCCACCTTTCTTTTTCCTAATGTGGGTGGCATGATGGTGGGAACCCGCGTCGGTTATCGGGGAGTGAGAATCGGACAAGTGACGGCAATTACCCCAGAACCGGAGGGAGTCGCCGTAGAAGTGGAGATTTCCCCAGCAGATCGCCTAATTCCCAGTAATTCCCTCATCGAAGCCATTCAATCCGGTTTAGTCGGTGAAACCACGATCGATATTACTCCCCTACAAGCTTTACCCGTCGGTGGTGTCAAAGAACCCCCTTTGAGTCCTAACTGCAATGGGGAAGTGATTATCTGTAACGGTTCCCGTTTACAAGGGCAATCGGCACTAAATGTCAATACCTTGATCAGATCTTTACTGAGAATTTCTAATCTAGTTAGTGATCCCGATATGGTGGCCGGATTTCGTTCCTTTACCCAACGCGCTGCCAATGCCTTGGGGGGACTCGATCGCTTTAGTGGTGAGGCAACCACCGCTTTAAGCGAGGTTCGTCGCAGCGGTACTCTAGGTAAAGTTAATTCGGGGATGAGATCCCTAGAATCCTTACCGCAAGTATCCGGTTCCCTCGATCGCCTTTCTAGTGATCTTTCCGGTGTCGGGGGATTGAGTCAGGAAGCGACTACTTTACTGAGAAGTTTACAGGGAAGTGGCGGTCTGAAAAATTTAGACGCTACCCTAGTAGAGGCCCGAAAAACGCTGCTTTTGGTGGGACAAACCACCGAAGAACTGCGGGTTTTTTTGGCAGCTAATCAAAATCGTTTAATTGCCACTCTCGATAGTATCAAAACTACCAGCGATCGCCTACAAACTACTCTCGCTGCTTTGGATCCGATTCTGACGCAAGTGCAGAAAAGCCAAATTATTGAGAATTTAAACACTATTTCGGCAAACGCTGTTAAATTAAGCGAAAATTTGGGTAACTTTACTGCTTATCTCTCCGATCCTGCCACTGTTGTCACCCTACAGCAACTCCTCGACTCCTCTCGCGCTGCTTTTGCCAATCTTCAGAAAATCACCTCGGATGTGGATGAAATTACTGGTAATCCGCAACTGCGACAGGAAATTATCCGTTTAATCCAGGGTTTAAGTCGTTTGGTTTCTTCTAGCGAACAACTACAGCAGGAATTCGCCCAAGGTCAAGCAATGACAAGAATGGCCGCCCAAATTGCGACAATAGCCCCAAATACTGCCCCTAATACCCCAGAAAAAGACCCTAAGAAACCTGAATCTGAGTAGCAGAAGTTGGGGTAAGGGGTTGGGGAAAAAAGTCCGAGCATTTGTACTAAATTTTTCAAGACCCAGTTTCAATACACAACAGTTTGTCTAATTTTTTGTCATAGCTAAATGAGGAATTTCTTCACCATGTTTACGATAACTTTCTTTAACGCCTTCCCAAGCTACAATTAATTGATTGAGTGCTGTTTGGGGACTATCAGCAAAAGCAGAAACGCTAGGCATTTCTACTAAGTATGCTATCCAATCTCCCTCCTCATCTTGGAAGATATTAATGCTAAAACCGTTAAAATCCTCGGTTGTTGAATTCATTTTCTTCCTCCTGTATTTTTAAAAATTGTTTAACTTGATAAGCTTTCGCTTCACCGTTTTTTGTCTGTTGAATAGATAGACTGACGGGTGCATCTCTTATTGGTGACTTTCTCTCACATATAGGTGAGCAGCAGAACTTATTCAAAGAGGGCGAATGCAATTCGCCCCTACAATATATTCAATATTAAAAACTCCATTTTCACAAGAACGGTCACACCATAGCACAGAAAAGCTTAAAATAGATAAAAAAAAGATTAACTTTTTCCTCAAGATCGACTTAAATGAGCTTTGGGATAGAGAGACTTGTGGCAAGATATAATTAAGGTATATTTTGGGGAAGAAATTGGATTATGGAAGAACTTTTAGAATTAAAAGCTTTGCTCTTAAAAGGTGATATTAAAGGTTCACTGGCGATTGTAGAAGAACTTGAAGATATGAGCAAAAACGGGATTATTAGCACTATTCGTAGTTATGCTGTTATCTTATTACTTCATTTAATTAAACAACAGGCAGAAAACCGAACCACCCGTTCTTGGGATGTCTCCATTCGCAATAGCGTTAGAGAAATTCAACGCCACAATAAACGCCGAAAAGCGGCAGGATATTATTTAAGTGATGAGGAATTAACAGACACTTTAAACGATGCTTATCTTAATGCTTTGGATGCCGCTTCTTTAGAAGTCGAAGCTGGTTGTTATCAATCGGAGCAAATAGAAGCTATAATTGACAAAAATAAACTGATTAGCACTGCTTTTCTTCTCATCAAAAACGTCTCTCCCTAGAAAGATTATGACAGACTCAATCTCTCAAGAACAAGCCCAAGAAATGTTACGTTGGTTAAACAAAAATCGTGACACCGTGATTGATTTGTATAAAAATCAATACATTGCCTATAATGAAAAAGGGGTGATTGCTCACGGTGAAAATTTACAGAATGTTCTGGAAGAAGCCAACACAACCAATCAAGAATTTGTCATTTATCTTGTTCCTCGTTGTCGTTATTCTATGCAAATTCTAGCCGTTCAAGTTTAAAGTAGTTTAAGATGATTTTGACAACGGCAAAATTCTATGAAAATAACCCTTTATCAACCGACATTATCTTTACTATTGCTGCTGTTCCTATCCGGTGGTTGTGCAGTCAATCAGGAAAAAGGCAAAACCACCACTCCGCAAGCGCCTCCCCTAGCAGAAATCGTTCCTTGGCAGACCGTCGAACGGGTTACTATTTTAAAAGCTGATCAGGATCCCATCTATGCTTTGGCTATTAGTCCCGATAACTCCCTGCTACTGAGTGGTAGTTTTGACGGTACTGTTAGGGAATGGAACCTAAAAACCCAAAAACCTCTCAGGACTTGGCAACTAGGTGATACTGTTAACGCTATCCAATTTAGTCCCGATGGTAAGAGTTTCGTAACTGCCGATGCGGGGGGAAAAGTGCAACGCTGGAATACGCGCACGGGAAAATTAGAAATGACCTATCCTGGCCATGCTTTTCTCGTCACTGATGCCGCTATTTCTCCCGATGGCAAAATTTTGGCCACGGGTAGCTGGGATCGTACAGTCAAACTCTGGGATTTTCAGACGGGTACACTGTTAAAAACCCTGCGCGGTCATAATCATCCGATTCAAGCGATCGCATTTAGTCCCGATGGTAAAGGAATTGTTAGCGCCGATTACGATGGCTTCGTTAAACTGTGGAAAGTGAGTACCGGTCGCTTTATTCGTGCCTATGCGGGGAATTTATTCCCCGTTTATCGGGTGCTTTTTTCCAAGGATGGTAATACCGCCGGTACTGCTAGTCAAGACGGTTCGATCCGCGGTTGGCAAGTGAAAAGCGGCATCGGCACCACTACTATTCTCGCCCATAACGACGCTGTTACCGATATGGCCCTGCTGGATGGGGGCAAAGTTTTGGCCAGCACTTCTGGGGATGGCACTGTGAAATTTTGGGATGTTAATACCCGTCAGCATTTGAATACCCTGAAGGGAAACGTCATCTTAAGAATGGTTGCCAGTCGAGATGGTCGTTGGTTAGTCACTGGAGATCGGGACGGTGCGATCGCACTGTGGCGGGGAATCTAATTAACTATAATTAAGACTAAGTGAGTGGGTGGAATTAAATATAAGATGAACGTAGGTTGGGTTGAAGCATGAAACCCAACGCCCGCTCAGGTTACGCTACCGCTAACCCATCCTACAAATAATTGTGCCTCCCTACTTAGAGTGTTTTCTAGGGCGAAATATAGCCATGGCAGCAGTGATTTTAAACTTAGATACAGTCAATCTCAGCGATGAGCAGTTTTACCGTCTCTGTCAAGTTAACCCAGATTGGCAACTAGAAAGAAACGCCCAAGGAGAATTAATTGTGATGCCACCTGTTGGGGGAATTAGCGGCAACCGAGAGGCCGATTTTATCATTGACTTAGGTATCTGGAATCGTCAAACCCGATTGGGTAAAGTCTTTAGTTCAGCGACGATTTTTCGTTTACCGAAGGGCGGAGATCGCGCTCCCGATGCCGCTTGGGTGAGTTTAACTCGTTGGCAAGCTCTGAGTCGAGAAGAACAGGAGAAATTTCCGCCTATTTGTCCCGATTTCGTCATTGAACTGCGCTCCCGTAGCGATTCCCTCCCGGAAATTCAAGCTAAAATGCGGGAATATCTCCACAGTGGTTTGCGATTAGGTTGGCTAGTTAATCCTCAACAACAACAAGTGGAAATTTATCGTCCTCAGCAACCCGTAGAAATTATGGAACTACCGGCTAATTTAAGCGGAGAGGATGTCTTACCCGGCTTTGGTCTATTTATCTCTATTTTTGAGTAAAATATCCTTAAAACCGAGGTATGATCAGACCTCTGGTCAAAATCAAAATAGGAGTCGCTCGTCAGTAGTCAGGGTAAATTCAGGCACTTTTTCCCTGAAAATTGGCTAATTGACCATCTAAAAATGGGTAGAACCCGTTACAGTAGAGCAGGAAGTCGCCTTCCCACCCCCTGCTTCAAAACCGGACTTACGACTTTCGCCGTATCCGGCTCCTGAGTAACTAGGCTACTGTCATTAGTAGAATAATAATGGGAATTATTATTTCCTTGTCTAT